>JAEZZU010000105.1 GCA_023418355.1 Pseudomonadota bacterium
GCATATGCACTGGTCCTATTTATAAGCTAGCCAATCATTGATTTTTTCTAGGTTGTTCTCAACAAGTTCATGTTGTGTCTTAATCATCTCGTAAGCAACTTCTGTAGTACGTCTTATTACAGCATACAAGAACTCTTGCAACTCTGGTTCATTAGAGCGCCCTGCGTCGATTGACACATTGGCAGAGTACTGAGATTCAAATGATACAGATCGTACTTTGGTATCTTGTACCCATTCGCCTTTACCTATACTCTCCAGTAGGTGTTCAAGGTTTACTTTGTAGTGTCTTAGTGTGTCTCTTTGATTTACTAGTGATACAACAGTATCTATACTTGTGTTTCCCATTTGTTAATCTCCTTTCATCTTGTATGAAGAGCTTTAGCCTAAGCTAAATAGCTCCTCACATAATTCTTGTAGTTTATCAGCAGCATCTAGGTTAGGGTGTTTACGTGCTAATACATCTACAGTGTTCTCTAGGTTTGATATGTGTTTTAGGTAATCGCTTGTCCAATCAGCTGGGTTGATATTTACAACCATCTCAATAACATTATCAATCTCTGCTGGTGTTGACTCGACGCTTAGGCCAAGGATTGCATCAGTAAGAGGATCCGGGCCGCTGGCACACGTAATTGTTACGTTACCGTCAGGTGTCTCAAATGTTTTGCTTGAGCCCATAACAGCAGGTGTCGCTGTGTCTTGGCCTACACCGTAGTGATTCATGAATGTGTCAAGCGCATTCTCAGCTTGTGATATAGGGGTTACCTCTGTACCTATACCAAGTGCTTCCTTAACACGTTTAGGCATGTTACAGTTTGGGTTTGTCTTGTACATCGCCTTGTAGATAACTACACATTTGTCATAGTTTGCTTGGTCCTTTTCAGTAAGTGTTTCTTTAAGGTCAAGTCTTCTGAACATTGCATTAAGTGAGTCACAATCCATACATGTGTGTTGGCGTCCTCTCTTATCAGTCTTACGCTCACCTCTTAATAATCTGAACCTTTCAATTGGTAATCTTCTTGAACATTGTCTGCATATTCTACTTGTTTCCATTATCTTCTCTCCTTTTCTTCAAGTTCAACAATTAGCTTTTCGTACATTTCATCCTCTCTGTACGGATGTACATAACTGAAGTAGTATGTCTTAACTAGCTCGTACTCTGATGGGAATGTGAATAGCACGTTGCATGTACGTCTAACTATGTTTTGGTGTCTTGTAGTTGTCATTGAGTACCATTTCTCATTTAATAACACACCACCTGGAACCTTGATTGCTATTATTGTATCGTAGCTGTATAATCTACAACCTTCGATGTGTACCGAGCTTGCTTTACCTTGAAAAGCACCGTGGTTAAAGTCTTTGATTAAATTTTCAATTCTCATATCTATACTCCTTAATCTTCATATTGTTTGTCGTAGCATTTATCACACATACCACCATTATTTGTCCAACAATCTTCACACATTACTAGTCTGCAACCAGCACATACATATACTGGTTCATATATCATCTCTTCACCACAATTGCAGCATTTGTCTTTTAACATATTAACAACCTCCTTTAGTCTTTCCTTGTAAATTAAAGTTTACATAATTAATCACTACGTAACCTATTGTCACAGAAGCATCCAGACACTTATCACCGTTACGCTTTTTAGCACCGTTTGTTCTGAACTTTATCTTTGGCTTTATACCATTCAACTTCCATGATGTGGAGAAGTTGTAGATAGCCAGTACTTTATCTCCATTATTCCACCAGTATTCAAACAGCGTTTTCACTTAGCTTGTCCTCCTTATCAACTTGTTTTACCCAACCTGATACTGCATAAGCATATCCAATGTTGAAGAACTCAGCATATTCAGTATCATAACCAGCTTGCTTGATTTCTTCAATAACACTTGCAGGTGTTTCAGTCGGCATAAAGAAGCGACGTTCTTTATTGTTTATAGCTTGTACTAATCTTTCTTGTGCCATCTCAAGAAATGCTTCTCTGTAAGCAGCCGCAGCATCATCTAATGACGGGAACACTAGGCTCCCGTGTACATACAGTTTATCTTCAAGTATAGACATGTTACACAACCTCCTGTTCAAAAAACTCTTCAACGGCTTTAAGTACTTTTTCTTTTGTTATCTCACCAGGTATATCTACAATGTTTTGAGCAAGTACAACTTTTAATGAATAACACTCAGTAACAAATGCAAGTAATCTAGCTTCCTCTAATTTTGAATGTGCAATACTTTCCACAACTTTTGTAATCTTCTTCTTTCTAATTAAGTTAGTCATTTATTTCATCCTCCATCTTGTACTTCCAGCGATAACCTTTGTAGGTATATCTGCCGGGTCTTCCTAAACAAATTTTTGATATTAACGATGCACCAGAGCCGTTATCAGTAAACGCTTTAGCGGCGGCCCTGACACTAGGGTACTCTGCAATTACTTCGCCTTTATTATTTAGTTGAAGCACTGGCCTACATGGCTCAGGTACTCTCGCTTTTAAACATTTTCTACAACTCTTGCAAGGTTCATACTTAATTAATTCTTCAAACTCTTCATGCGTCATAATTACTTACGTCTGCTAGGTGTCCTTGTAGATTTTCTAGCACGCACTCTAGCATTATTATAACATACCTTGCAATCACGTCTGTATCTTTGGTTGCCGTCTTTATCGGTACCGTCTTTATAAAACTCTGATACATCTTTTGTTTGTTCACAGCACCCACATATACGTTTGCCTTCAGGTACTGTTATTTCATCTACAAATAGTTTTAGCTCCATGTTATCCTCCTTATTTTAAGAACTCGCCGTATGGTGCAGGTAGCACGTCTACACATTCTTCTGGTCTTATTTGGTTTGCAAGCTCTACGCAGTCTTCAAGAAGCATCTTTGTAGTTGCTTTACCGATTTCTCTCATGCCGATACGTTGCTCGCAGAATTGGTCATGAGCTCCGCCCGCTAAATCATCTGCAACATCAACAATGAATCCTCTAGTTAAACATATGTTATCTGCTACGCTTGGGTTGCCCGCTGCAACTACTATTGTATCATAGTCCATTGTTAATTCTTTTAGATTTTCTGTTTGACTGTGAGCTATAGTCACCGTGTAGTTTAAGTCAAGTAATATGTTAGCAAGTGGTCTACCTATTAATCTTGACCTTGATATTATTAGCACGGGTGTTTCAGTTGATACGTTTTCTTTTATATATCTAGAGCACACTCTAGCTGTTTGATTCATCTCAGCGTTATATTTTGGTTCAACATGATATTCACAAGGTTGTAGCACTAATGTTGGTATTGGTCTAGCTACTATGCTTTTAAACTCTTGAATATCATTAGCCACTCTAATGTCAACTTCAACTTCCATTTCTTTTGCTGCATTTATGATTGACTTCATATACAGCGTAGAGTTTTTGTCCTCCATATTTTTTCTTGTTCTTACAATTTGTAATACTGCCATCTTAGCAATCCCCCTTGATAATGTAAATATTGTTAAAAAATTTAGTAAAATCTTCTTTACATATATAATTATACCACGAAAGTATACAGTCGTAAATAAGTAATTCTCTTAACTTTCGTGTGCCGCACATCAAGTACAGCTAGATAAGATTATCTACTATATGTTTTCCATGCTTCTGTAGATATTTTAATAAAATTTAGCTTATTTTTATATATAAATGTGATATTTTTAGTCATACGAGTTTATACAAGTACCTGCTAGCTCGTGTATATTTTTAATATTATAAGCCTAGTAAATTTACACGGACTTGTAAGGTTATGTTATACGCGTACGTAAAATCACGATTTAATAACAGGGGCACGGCGGTACCCCTATTTTTCTTATATATCATTAAAAACTGAATATGGCTTAATGGTTATTGTCATGTTTACTGTGTCTATTGTTACTGAGTACATCTCTGAGCAATTTTTACAGTAAGGTATACGGTTTAGTTGCTGAGCTATTGGTGTGTAGTAAAGCTCGTCCAGTGGTCGTTCAGTACGTTCATACACATCGTCTAGGCTTAAATGATGGCCACATTTTGGGCAATATATTCTTTGGACTATTCCGCCTCTACTCATCAGCCATAACCTCCTCAATGTACACTTGATGTACTAATGAAGTGTTACCTAACGACCATACTTTTTCAGTTATTGTACTTTTAGATGACTTGTTTGTATCTTTCATAATACCCATCTTAGCATCTATATTATCCGCAAAGTGTACTATCATAGCTTCCATGAATTTTGGAACAACAGGTGATCCGTACTCTTTTTCACCATGGTGACTAAGCACTATGTGTTGTATAAGTTTCAACATTTTATTTGATATGCTACCTTTGTATCTGTCAAGTATTGTCATGCCCATTGGTATGTGATATAGTAACTCACCGTCAAGTGTTGTAGATATATTAACTCCATCAATACCATATTCAAATACCTTACCTATGTCATGTAGTAATGCACCTGCAACAACAAGATCCATGTTAACGTATGAATAGTTTGCTGCTAAACATTTTGCTACAGTTGCTACATCTACAAGGTGCTCTAAACATCCGCCAACATAAGCATTGTGCACTGACTTAGCACCAGGGGCGATGCGTAAATTATCTTTAAAGTCAGAGTATATTGTAAACACAAACTCTCTTAGTCTAGGATGCGTAATCTCGCTTATCAGCTGCATAGCTCTTTCCCAATACTCGTCTATACTGAAGCAGCCTTTAGGAGCAAAGTCAGTTAGTGATAATTCGTTATTTATCAGTAGAGACGTTATATTAAGTTGCTTCTTACCTGCCCACTCAGTAACCTTACCAGACATATTTACAATACTATTGACCGCTGGTGCTGGGCCAACCCAGTCCCACATATTACCTGATATTGATTGGGTACCATCAAATACAGTTATTGCAAGGTACTCCTTATTTGTTTTAGTTAACTTAACCTCTGCAGATTTAACTGCAAAAGGTAAGTTTGTAAATGATTGGTTTACTAATAGATTTGCTATATGATTCATAATATCGTCTCCTATCTATACTTTTTAAGTTCTTGCATAATATCTTTAAATTCTTTATCATCTGTGTTAAAGCTAAACTTAAGCTGTCCATTGTGCATTTCTATCAACTTTGATATTGGCATAGAAATTGTAGCTGCATTGTACTTATTTAACTCTAATGGTGAATAACTATATCTAACTCTATCATTACCTTTATCTGATTTAACAATAAGTTTGTTACCTAGCTCATAGCCTACAACAGTACCCGTCATAGTTTGTCCACCATTTTCTCTAAGCAGTGACATTACCTTATCGCCAATGTCAAACATCCTTGTAGCTATAGGTTCAAGCTTTGTAGTTTTAGGTACCATGTATACTGGTAGACCACCTACAATGTTACCTTTATTGTCTATATGGGCAAGGCCATAATTAGCCTTATCCATACAAACAACCGCATAATCAAATTCTTTATAATAAACCATGTCTCCTATTTTTATCATTTCTTAACATCTCCTATCAAATCACTAAGTATTGATGTAACAAATCCTACATCACACATATTCACTAAATCTTTATCAGGATCCAGCATAACATTTTTGGTCCTTGAATCTTCTAACATCTCTTGGCGGCGCTTAGCCTCTTTAGCTTCTTGTTTAGCTTTGTTAGCGGCTACATTAGCATCATGCCTATCAAGTTTGGCTTGTTTTCTAGCTGCATGTTGTTGTAGTAGCTTAACATGCTCTCTACGCTCAGCTATACGTTCTTCTTTAGTTTTAACATATACATAGTTATCAGGGTTGTCTAGTGGTATACTATTTATACGCTTCATAGTATTTGTAACTAGTATTGCTAAAGCTTCCATTGGGTTTTGTACATTACTGAAAGGTAGCGCGGTTGGTATTGATATACCCTTACTTGATGGGTTCCACGTACAGTCACGTTTTCTGTAGTACCACTCGTGTAGATGGAGTAGCTTATTACCATTAAATACAACTACCGATACAACAATCTTACGCATCTCAGCTACTCTGAACTCACCAATATCAACAACATTCGTATATAGTACACGTCTAATCTTTTTTCTATCAGGTTTATCTAAATTATTGGTAGTGGTCGCCATAGTATCACCCCCTTTACACTACCTTAGTATTATTCTAGTGTTATTGCATCAATTGCATCAAGTTCTTCTTGAGTAAATATTTTTGCGGGGTATTTTTCAGTAACGTCTATTTTGTCACCCCAATTTGGGTTACCTATTTCAACACCAGCAGTTATTGGTACTCTGAAGTGTATATGGTCTTCCATAAGTCCTCTGATTATTGGTACTATAACATCTGTTTCAGACTTGTGTACTTCAAATATAAGCTCATCGTGGATTGTATTAACAAGTCTTGTCATGTAGTTATTAGCAGTTAGGTATTTGTGTATTCTAACCATTGCTTGCTTTATATAAGTAGCACAACCACCTTGCATTAACGAGTTAACAGCTTTATAACATTCATCAGGTTTAAGTCTTCTCTTACGACCAAGGTACATCTTTATGCAACCTCTCATCTTACATACAGTTTGTACCGTATCTACAAACTCTTTTGAACCAGGAAGGTTTGCAAAGTATTTTTGTTTTAGTGCACTAGCTTCTGTAGTTGTTATACCAAGGTTAGCAGCTAGTGTAGCGTTACCTGCACCATACAATAATGCGAAGTTAACTGTTTTAGCTTTTGTACGTTGGTCCTTTTCAACCTTATCTAGAGGTACGCCAAATAACATTGAGGCTGTAGCTGTATGAGCGTCGAAGCCGTGTTTCATGTTTTCTATAAGTCCATCAATCTTTGAGTAATGTGCATATAGCTTGTACTCTATAGAATCTAAGTCGAAGAAGAACAGATCAAAGCCTTCGCTTGGTATAAACGCTTTACGTATTGTAGTATCTTTTTTACCTAGTGTTTGTAGAGCGGGCGCTGTTATACTGAAACGTCCTGTATCAGCGGCACCTTGGTTAATTGAGGCGTGTACCTTACCTTCTGAGTCACGTAAGTGATATATACCTGTTGCGTAAGTTGTAAGTAACTTAGTATTCTTTCTATAAGTTAGTATTTTAGATACAAGGCTTATTCCTTCTTGTTCTCCTAGACGTTCAAGCTCGTCCTTATCCATTTTTGGATTACCTTTATCAGTGTACTTGAAAGTAGAAGGTGATACGCCTAACTTAATAAGTATCTTGTGTATTTGTGCTCCAGAGTTAATGTTAAATAGCTCGCCCGCTTCGTCATATATTGCTTGCTCTGATTCATCTACTGCTTGTTGTAGCCTTTCCTTAAGTGGCTTTTCGTAGTCTAAGTCAAGTCTCATACCATGTCTTTCCATTGATAAACATACCTTAAGTAAGTCATGCTCAATCTTATAGTAGTCTTCAACGCCCTCAGTCTTTAGCATAGGGTATTCTCTTTGGAATAGATGCCAGCAGTTCCATACGTCGGCATTAGCATACTGAGTCATTAAGTCTCTATTTATTTGTGAGTAATCAGATACCTTGTAGGTCTTCTTGTAGTTATCTACCATGTACTCAAACTTAACAATACCAACATCAGATGGCACAAGGTCCATTAACTTAAATGATTTTCTGTTTTCATCTACAAGCTTTGCAATTATTAGCGTGTCGTGTACTGTACCTTTGACATCAATACCAATATTCTTTAGTATGTTCATATCGTACTTAGCATTGTGTGCAATCTTAGCAATCTTAGTATCTTCAAATAATGGTGCAAG
Organism: Pseudomonadota bacterium; assembly: GCA_023418355.1. Classification (GTDB taxonomy): domain Bacteria; phylum Pseudomonadota; class Gammaproteobacteria; order Burkholderiales; family Burkholderiaceae_C; genus Comamonas. Next base: position 7,749 of record JAEZZU010000105.1, read on the forward strand.
TTTTTTAAACTTCATAAAGTTATTATCTAACGTGTCGTATATTGTCCAAGCAACTTCTCCGTCACAGAACGATATACAGAATGGAAAATCTTGAGGTACAGCTTTAGAGCCTGTACCAACATGACGTCTAACAATGTTTGTAGGTACTTCATGGTTAGCTATTCTAACTGCAAATGTTTCTGTATCAAATACAAACTTATCTAACTTACCAAATCTATCAAGTATTTGTTGAGGCTCCGTAACCTCAACAAAATTTGGTACCTTGTGTTCGTCAAATATCTCAGCGTTATATGAATAGCTAGTACCCTTTTGGATAACTGCTCTTCTTTTACTTTGAATTACTGCCATTGTCATTACCTCCTATAGTGCGCCAAACATGTCGTCAGTATCAAATACAACCTGTTTGTTCATGTTAGCTTCATCATTGTTTAAATAAGCATCTACAACCTCTAGCATGTTGTCAAGATATGGTTTACATTCATCTGAATTATAATAACAGTGGCAAGTATATGTTGGACCAAGCTCTGCTAATTCTTCTGACCAACCACCTTTGTAAGCTCTAACTGTTATGCTATTAACATGTCCTGCAATATCTACAAATACGTGATGCTTACCTGCTAAATTAACCGCAAGTGCCTTTTCAGTTATTATCTTAATAATTGTAATGTTATTCATCTCTATCAATCTCCTTAATGTTTAATTTATTAATATCTATATCCAACACCAATACGGTGCATGGTCCTTTAAATGTGTTACGCGATATAAAGAATGGTGAACTCAGCTCATCAAATGTTATATGCGCAAGGTGCTTCTTTGTAGGTGCCACCACAGTGTGCATACCGTGGCGACTAAGAAGCTCAGTCATTAAGTCCTTCGTACTAATACATGATAGGTCCATAATGTGTCCTCCTATTTAACTTTCAGTTCGAATATACGATATATATTCCCCTTTTCATCAGTAAACGACCAACCTGACCCATCATATGTTGCGCGTTCTTGACAGTAATCAAATGCTTTACCTAACTCATTGAAAGCTACTGATGATAGTGAATTGTTGTACATTATTGCATATACTTTTTGATACATTGCAAGTCCTCCTTTATGTTGTTAATTATTTCTTTTATCTCAGCAATATCTTCAGCGAATACAGGATTGCTTAGTATCCATGCGATTAGTATTGCCATAGTAGTGCCCCCTTTTTATTCACTTCTTAATTATATTATACTATAAATTCCTACAGCGTAACATAGGAACTTTCCTACGCTGCATTTATTTTTCAGGCTCTTTGTAGCTATAAGCACATCTTGTAGCATCTTCAGTTTGATATGGAATTACGTCATGCTTAAGCAGCACTGGGTATAATCTACACTTCTCTTGGCATGTGCCGTCACAATTTGTACATCTATCTACAGATGCCTCTACAAGGTCTATAAAGTCGTCAACATCAACCACCATATTACTTGTATTCTTTAGGGCTTGCTCTCTGTGCAGTCTAACCTCAGATTTTAATTCAAGTATTAGCTTATACTTTCTAGCATACTCGCTCATAGCTTTCATTTCATTAAGCGGCATAACAAACATCCAGGACATAACCGCCTTATCTAGCCAGGTCTTTGCCATACGTAAATGCTTTAGCAATTCCTTCTCCCTATTCATTGAGCTTAACTTTTCTATATAATCTTCTAATGTTGTTGTCATTGATGCTGCAGTAACTAACTGTCTCTTTTCTTCAGAACTTAAATAACGTCTTCCAGCCATATTACTTCACCTCCTTGTATGTATATCTTATATAATGCTTATTAAACGCCTTAACAGGTATCTTTTCAACCTTACCAGACTCTATAAGTACCTCAAGTACAAATCTTGCTCTGTTAGGATTAAGACCTACAGATGCTGCCATTTTAGCTACAGATGATGTAGCCCCTTTTAGTTTTCTAACAGCTTGAAGCATTAGCTTCTTTTCGTCGTCAGTATAAATATCTTTTACGTTTGCCATTTAAAATACCTCCAAAATATTAATAATTTATGTGTTATACACATCCGTGAATATTATCTTGAGTTATTATATTAATAATACTCACGGACAAGTATAAATCAATACACGTTCGGGAAAATTTTACCTAATATTAGGGGACAAGAGTCCCCATTATATTAAGGCCAAAATACACACTGTATACCTGCAGCGTGTAGCATACGCTTTCCTGTATCGTCTTTCCATTGCTCTCTGTAGTAAACCTTTGAGAACCCAGCATTTATTATTGCAGCGGCGCATTGTTTACAAGGCATTAGCGTTACAAACATTACTTTCTTATCATCTTCAGTTGTACACTTTATCATAGCGTTTATTTCAGCATGTATACAGCCGTACTTACCATCTGTTACACATAAGCAATCAGCAAGACCTGCTGCGCCACCATTATAACCTATACTGTATACTTTTGTCATATCTGAGTTAGTTATTACAGCACCTACTTGGCGCTCTTCACATCTAGACAGTTTTGCTATCTCTTCTGCGAATTTCATCATTGTTTCTGCTAAATTTTGTACCCTAGCCATTTTAACCCTTCTTTCAATTTTATAAGTGATTTTGTAGATGCCTTATCATTTAACCTTGCATCTAGTGAAGCAATTGGATTGCTCATAAGTGTTGCCGCTTCATGACAAGTGGTGCATAAAGGTAACACGTTTGTAGGTGAATACTTGCCGCCCATTGATGGTCGGATAAACAGCCATTGTATATCCGCATTGTTATCACACAAACAACAACCGTTAAAGTGCTTAAGTGCTTTGTACCAATCAATATCTCGCATTGGCCTACGCGGCGGTTGATTATCTACAAGATACTTAAATGCTTTATCATGTTCAGTAATTAGCGTGTGCTTAATTACTTCAAGCTCTCTATGCAGTACCAGAAGCTTATCAGCTGATTTACTATACTGTTTTATATAACAGCTTTTGCAATACAACATCTGTGGCTTGACTATGTTATCTTCCGTAACTATTGATCCGCATTCGTCGCATTGATAAATATCAAATGAACCTTTACACCAGCGGCACTTGGTTACATAGAAGTCATTACCATACTCCCAGCCACAGTTTAGGCAGTGTCTACTCACCGAATAAGCTTTGCCCTATATAGTATTCAAGTACTGGTAAAGTAGAGTGCTGTAGAACTTTATGGTAACCTCTGCGTATCTTATCAAGCTGCGCATGGCTAGTTACATAATCTTCACCTCTATCATTGCATCTAGCCCATAAAGCATCAGTTGTATCAGTGCAGTGTATTATTATAGCACCTTTCTTTATAAGCTCTGCTTCAACAGCGTATATCTGACTCCATGTAACAATATTTTCGTCTCTCATAACTGGTCCATAAACTTTTTCGCAATACAAGTATCTATCATATATTACGTTGTCTCTTGTTGTTGCTACTTTCATATAAGACTCAAACATATTTATCTTGTCATCGTCATTTTCTGGTTTATCTCTCTTGATGTATTGTAGATTAAGATAGTGTGCTAATTTTTTAGCTAGCGTTGTTTTACCTGCTCCGTCAGGACCTACAAGTATTATAAACATAGTTTCATCCTCCATTTTATTATCGTATAGTTAATTTACACGGACTCGTATGACAAGCCCTAAATAATGAGGGTACGGCGGTACCCCCTAATTATTACTTATTATCTTCACATAACAGCGGCCACATATCTTTCTTATATGCTTTAGCTAAGTTACTATCAATTAGTTTTAGTTGATGTTTCTTAGCAGGTTTACCGCAGCACATGAATCCTTCTTTACAAGTTCCATGTAAGCAATCTGGTCCAGCAAACTCATAAAGTAATTCACCTTGATTTGATGCTAGTAAAGCTTCCCATATTAATGTTGTAACATAAGCTGTTTCGCTTGTATTACGCTTGCAGCTTCTAACTGTTATTACATTCATCCATGCATCTCTTGACGCTGTAGCTATTAATATGTTTCTAAGACCTTGGTTCATTGAGTATCCTGCAGTGTCATTATCAAAGCCGTTTTCTACTTCTTCTTCATAGAACGCAAGATCGTCTTTGCACTTTGATAGGTATCTATCTGTATGTTTTGTAGTGCCTTCTTTAATGTCTCTTTCTGTGTATTCATAAGGAACTACAAAGTCTGCTGAACCTGAATAGTCACTGTATTGTAGTGAAGCTGATACCCACTCTATACCTATATGATGTGTACGCATTTGTGCTAAGAATCTTCTTGAGGCACCTACAATAGCTATTGTAACCGGTGCAAATCTATTGATAGTACCGTGGTGTAGAGCTAGTACCCTTTTAGCAGTCTTGAACTCTTTATTCATACATTCGTTATATCTGTCTAAAATATCCTGACCTGTCTTAATCTTATGGCCTCTTTGTGTTAATGTTGCTAAGAACATTGTCATGTTAACTGGTGCTTCGTGCGCTTGGTTTAAAATTACTACTTCAATATTTTTCATTATAGTAAGCCTCCTTTTATTATATCTTCAAATGCTTTTTGGTCTTCTGGACTCATTTCCATGAATCTTTCTTTAAACTTCTTGGATATAATTTCTAATGCTAATGATAATGTTAGTAAGTCAGCATTACCTACTAACTTAACTGAAGCTTCTGCATCATTGTAACCTATAGCTACAAACGTTGTGAATACTTCTACTTCACCGTCTATTTTAGTTGTGCATGTAGCACATGGTTTGCTTGTCCCATTAATAACTTGCATATTAAGCTTCCTCCTTGTAGCCATTATCTTGTCTAGCATGATTTATGGCGTTCTTTTCAAAGAAATAATTTTCTATATCTTCAGCTGACATGTTAAGAGCTATACCGATATTCATTAAGAATATGAATACATCTATAAACTCTTTTCTAGCACGCTCAACTCTATTTGCTATATCTTCATCTGATAGACCTGAGTAGTCTTTCCAATCTTTAACATATGGAAGCTCTCTAGCCATTTCATGTAACTCTTCAGTCACAAAGTATACATTATCTTTTATTAATGCGGTCTTCTCAGCTTGTCCCATTGTAGAGATGTCTTTACCTAATCTGTTTTGTAGTTGCTTTTGTGTATCAATTATTTGTTGTAATCTGTTCATAATAATCACCTTTCTTTATGTTCTTTTATATTTATATTATACTATTATTCTTTGCAGCGGTACATAAGTACTTTTTCTATGCTGATCCAGTATCTACGCCATAGACTTAATTGTGAAAGTTCTAAACTCACTCTTCTTCGCATACTTAGCAAATATATCAGGCCTTTCAGTCTTTAGAGCTGTAGTATCAAGTCTAGTTTGAGACCTTGGGCTCCACTTAACTGTATGGTTAGAAGTGTAAGCTATCTCGTTAGTTCCCATCTTTTCTTTTAGACGGTTAGTTGCTTCCATCATTATTTTTTCAAGCTCTTTTATCTTAGCTTTACATTCAACAACTGTAGCCGCAAGATCATCATAAGAATCATCATCAGTTATAAATAACTCTGAGTTCTTTTCAACTTCAGATGGTGGGTTAACTATATTTAGCAACTCTGTAGCTGCGTCTGACCCATCAATCATTGGTGCAACTAGCTCTTTGCAATTGTAGTTCCAGAAGCGCTCAGCCTTTGGGAATATTTCATTCTCAATTAATTCACGGTTAAGATGCACTTCATAGTAGTAAAACTTATTTCCACCTACAAGGCATGCTATAGCGCCATATTCAAGACCTGTTATCCATAAGTACCACTGTAGTTGATACAAGTAGTAGACAGGTATGTCACCCTCTTTCCAATCCTCATTAATATATTCGGAAGCAGTTTTGCATTCTAATACACCATAAGGCTTGCCTTCGTCATCTACTATAAGTCTATCAACATTTGCCAGTGCCCAAGGATAATCTTTGTGCTGCAGGGTCGCTGGGCTTACAGCTATCTTCTTACCAGTACGTCTGGCAAACTCATCAGCAACAATTGGTTCAAGCATATGTCCAAAGTGCATTCTATCTTTTGACGCAGCGTCGAAGTTATCTACACCATCTATAAACTGTCCAGTCTTCTTAAGGTATATATGTCTAGCTGTTGTCCATGGGTTAATACCACATATAGCTCCAACATCTGAACCACCTATACCTCTTGACCTAGCCGCTAACCAACCAGCTTCATCTTCTTCTTGTGAAACTGTAGAGAAAACTCTACAGTTAGTTAATGATTTTAATATATCCATTATTACTCCTCCTCATATACATAACAGTGAATAGTTAGAATACAACCTTCAAAGCAAGGTGATATATCTTGGTTAATTTTGTAGATACCTACCGGATGCTTCTTTACAGCTTTAGATATTAGCCTCTCTTTGTATTCGTGTATTATCTCTTCAACGTCCATTATGGTACTCTCTTCAATTACTTCATTAGGTATTACTGTCACTGATTTTAACACATCAATATTTTTTAAGTTATAGCACATATGTCAACCTCCGTTTAGTATTCACTCATATAGTATTCTTTCTTTACAACATCTAGCTCTTGTTTAGTTATTGGTCTATTTATTATGTCAGTAAGTAGCGCCGTACCAAGTGGGTAACGTCTATAATCACCACGTACTCTTTCTACAATATGCTCTGTAGTTAAGAACTTAAGCAGAACTTTTAAGTCGTCGCGGCTCAGACCTGTATAGTCTTCTAATGTTGCTCTACTGAAGTAAGGCAATTGGTATAATACCTTCGCCATTTCAGCGTGGTCTGTGATAGGTAACATTAAGAACTTCTTCCTTAATCTTGCTAAGTTATCATCAGAATCATCACTGTTGATGTTCTTATCATTACTATATCTATCATATCCTAAGCTCTTGTGGCTATATATCTTGTTAAGAAAATCTACAACGTACTGTACATGCTCTGGTGTTACTATAACCTTTTCACCGTCTTCTGTAGAATATAGTGAACATGCACAAGCTATGGCCAGTCTCGCTATCTTAAGACGTTGGTCAGCAGCTTCAACTAAAGGTATAGCTGAGTTGTATTTTCTACCCATTTCTGTAGCTAGCTTAAGAATTAATTCAGTCGCACCATCCGCAAATATTACATCATCAGGTCTTCTAGACCAAGCCCACATTACAGAGTTCTTGCGTATTTCGCTTGTAACCTTATGCGGCACAGGCTCTATGTCATTCGTATTTATATTTACTAATGAAGCATCAACATCACCAGACGCAACAGCCATCGCCATATCAAGTCTTCTTACGTCTTCAGCCTTACCAAATAGTTTAGATATAGCTTCAACACCGTAAGTCTCAGTATTTAACTGTTTACCATTTCTAGGGTTAGATATATAAATAACTCTAGTTCTTGAATTTGTTTCTGTAGTAACTACACCGGTTGCTCTTGCTTTACCTGAAGAACGTACATCAGACATAAGTCCTAGGTCATCTTCTGATAAACCTGACAACTCATCTATAGTTACAAGACCACCATCATTAAGTGGTAATGCACCCCATACTAAGAACCATCTTCCATTGTTTTGCTGCATACTGTATAATAAACCAGTTCTCTTAGCAGATTCACCTGATAGCTTTTCACCTAAGCCGTAGTGCTGCATTAAGTGTTCTACTAGCGTAGATTTAGCTTGTCCAGAGTCACCTATAATCAGTAGCTCTACCCAACCCCTAAGCACCGAAACACCTTGGAAATAGAACGACTGTACACTGTGGTAAACTAAGTCAACACCTTTTGCAACATCACGTCTATCCCATACTCTAGTAACGTTACGCTCTAAGTCTTTGTGTATCTCTTCAATCTTATCGGCTACTGATTGTCCTTCAGTAGGTTGTAGAGACTGTAGCATCTCATGTACCTCAGGCGTCATCTCAAATTCAGATACTATATCTTTATCTGGATACATCTTATCAAATACATATGATACACTTTGGTTCTTAGGATTTGTAAATGGGTACCCGACTAGTGTATATCTGCTATTAGATTTTATAGCTGAAGATAATGTATATCCTGTTCTAACTACATAATCATTGTCCTTAGATGTAGAGAACGATGAATCAGCTTTAGGTACCATACGAACTTCTTCAAGGTTACCCCTATCCCTTATAAATACCTTGCACTTAGAACATTTTAGCTTGACTCCAACAGCCTTCTTAATTTCTAAAATCTGTTGGTCTTCTGAACAGTTTATCATGCTTAGTATTTCCTTATCAGCAGCAGTGATACGCTTTGTATAATCGCCAGCATGCTCTAACAGGCCGCAGCCATAACAGCTTTTATTTTCAGCATCCGCGTTCTCTCCGCAGTGTAAATCTACAATAGATGGGAATACATAAGGAGTCTCCATCTTACCAGATACAAGAACAGGTATCTTGATACGTTTACCATAATACTTAGCGTTACCAGATGCAACTAGTGATACTTCAGGTACATCTGACTCATCAGCTAGACGCGGCGCATCTGTGGCAACGTCATACTTAAGTGCTTCATCAATTAACCTTTGGAAGTCATTTGACGTTTGGTTGCACTTTGTAAAGAAGTCAGTTACGTCACCTTTCTTAGGAAACTCTTCAGGCCATTGTAGCATATATACATCTACAGTGCTATACATCTTATCGCATAGTTTTGTAGTTGCAACTCTACCAGCCTCGTCGTTATCTTGTGCTAATATAACCTTCTTTTTATTTCTAAAGAACTTAAGCCATTCAGGCTTCCATGTCCCAGCACCTGATGTCGGGCACGCGGCGCTGAACCCATGTTGTTCTGCACATATTCTATCCATCTCACCTTCGCACCAAACTATTTCTGATACGTTTTCATCGATAAGATTTTCCATACCGAATATACGAACTTCACCGTAACTGTTACCAAATTCGTCTACATAGTTTGTTACTTTGTACTGGTCTTCATCAGAGTTCCATTTATATAATCTGAAGTTTACAAGATTATTAAACTCATCGTATATTGGTATTGTTATACGCTCACCGTCCCAACCAAGTTGAAAGCGGCGCAGCGTCTCATCAGTCAAACCTCTCTTAACTCTTAACACCTGTCTAATAGGTCCAGTAAGTTTCATCAGAGCTTGGTGATACTGCGCCACTAGGCTAATATCTATGTCGGGTCTTGTAGGTTTAGTACTTGTAGGTCTATCAATACCTAAAGCGTCACCTAACTCAAACCATGCTTGCTCAGATGATAAGTTGTAGATAGTTTTATATAGTGTATGCACGTTACCTTTGAACCCACAAACGTTGCAATAAAAAACTCCTTTAGACACATTTACAGTACAAGACGGGTTTTTATCTACACCGCCTTCATGCATATGTGCTTGAGGGCATTGACACTTCCATTCAGTTCCTCTAGACTGTATGCCTTTAAGCTCAGACCTTAGGAATGCTTCGTAGTCTAAATCTGCTAGTATCTTATTTCTATATTCTGTCCAATTCATTTGACTTTTGTCCCCCCATTAGTTAATTGAAGTACAGGGGTTAGTCCCTGTACTATTGTTATTAAAATTCTACATTGTCTGCGTCAAGCACTTTTGTAGTATCTACAGTATCAGCTGTAGTTGTTGAGCTTTCATCCATATCGTAGATTAAGTTGCTTGTTCTGAATCCTTTAAATAAGTCCATACCAAACGCTCTGTCTTCTTCTGAAGTTGGTCCTGCAGGTGCAACATCTATGATGTACCATTCATTACCATTCTTAGCTTGTAACTTAGCATCTAATGAATATCCAAAGTTCCACATGTTTTGCATTGTTACTTTTGCTAAGCTGTATAATTTCTTACCTTCTTTGAAGTTAGTTTTTGCAAAGCTTAATATTATTGGCATTCTTTCACCTTCAAAGAATCCAAAGAAGTTGATGTATTTAGTACAAGTTGGTAACGCTTCTTTACCAGTCTTTGTATTATCAAATTCACATTTTCTACATTGTGCACAAGCAAGTTGTATACCATTTGATAATACACCTATTCTTCCGTCTCTTGCATGACACGCAATTCCGCCGCCTTCGCTTCTGTCTTTCCATAAGATATTTGAGTTGAATTTGAATACTGGTATGAACTTCTTACCATTTAACTTCTCCTTAGTTAACGAGTTGATTATATCGCCTTCATCAGCAAGCTTTTCTTTTCTTTCAGGAGATAGAGTTTGTACAATTTTTATTCTTGGTATTATCATATCATCTGAATCTTCATCTTCGAATCCCATTGGTGCTTCACCTTGAGTGTTAATCACCATATCTGTGTTGTTGTTTTCCATTTGCATTAATTCCTTGTTTTCCATAATTTCATTCCTCCATTTATTTCATTCATTTTCTTTACATTTTTATTATACTATATTTCTTTGCAGCGGTACATAAGTAATTCCATAAACTTTATTATGCTGTAGTTGGAGCGTACCCGAAAGTTCTATCTGTCCAGTCAGCTTGTATCATTTCGCCGTAATCTCTTCCATGTTTTGCTAGTGCATCTACAAGGTCATTCCCTTCAATCATCTTCTGTAGTATGTCTTGAGGGGGTACCGCCCCAAAGTTAGCTTCTTTGAACTTTTCAATAGTGACATTGATGTCTTTAGTATGTCCCTTAATAGCATAGAAGTTTACCGTATCAAGGTCTAGTTGAGATAAGCGGTTCATTACAGTTCCCCATAGCTCAATATTCTTAACTTCGGTGCCTTGTGCAGTCCTCCAACCGTTTCTGATCCATCTTGCAAACCATTGCTCTCTTATGCAATTTATTACATACGCTGAGTCAGATACGACTGATATGTCGTTGTAGTAGCCATTATTTCTAAGCGTTATAGCATAGTCTAAAGCATGTATCATACCGTATAACTCGCCTCTTTGTGATGTTGATGCTGTTTCATAACCTGATAATATATGACCATCAGACGCTGCGACACCGAAGCCAGCAACGCAATCTGGTTTACCATTTCTTCTACAGGAACCATCGCTGTAAATTAACATAGCGTAATACCTCCTATAAGCAATACTATTAGACCTAATAACCATAATGAATATATAAACAGACTAGCAGGCTTCATGTAATACTTATCATTGTGTAGTACATTGAATGCTCTAACAGCCATCATGAATACTATTACTAGTATAAATATTACTCTAATTAAGTCAACCAATGCCTGCATAAAATTTATAATCGCCACTTTACTTCACCTCCTTATCAAGACGTATGCCTCTGTATATTGGACAGTTAAGACTAACAGTACCTGACACATTTGTAGATTCTCCAAAGCAATCTATTTCAACTACTTTGCCTTTTAGTTTAGCTTGATTATCCCAGATGTATTGCCTATCGTAGTCATTGAACCCTGAACCTATACCTACACGATTGCCCTTATAATCAACAACAAGTGCTCCAAGCATTCCAGCAAACTTACCTTCACCTTCTATGAAGTCTATTATTTTTAAGTCGTGTGACTCACAGCTTTTTACTTTTAGAATATCAGATGAACGCTTAATTCTGTACATACCTCTAAGAGTGTTAAGCATTACACCTTCACCACGCTTAGCCCATATAGGTTCAGCAAACGCATTTATCTCATCTTCTGTAGATGCAACACCTAAGATAGGTACTGCTTTTATAACTGAACTTTCTTTAAGTGCTTTAGGACAGTTATATAGCTCCTCGGCGCTTGACTCAACAGACAGTTTATCTAGTGACGCTTGGTCGCCGAATAATGCCGCTAACGCCATCTTTCTTGATAATGCTGAATATTCGCAGCTATCCTTAGTAAAATCTTCGTATGGTATCATATCAAATATATTGAAGCATACACCATTTCTTTGTCCTTTAGAATTAGCTATTGAGTTTGTAGCTTGTCTTTGGGCAATACAATCTTTAAAGTCACCTTTAGCAAGTAACTCGCCATCATATACCATATTATCAGGTAACATAGATGCTTCTTGTTCTATCTCGTATAGTCCTTCATCTTGTATACCACTTCTTGAGTACATTGTAACTACACCATTCGTCTTTACAAGTATTCTTCTTATACCATCAAGCTTTTCTGTAACTATGAATGGTCCTTTAACCTTTTCTTTTTGGTCTGCGTACTTATTCGATAGCATTACACCAACTTTAGGTATGAAAGTCTTACCATATACTTTGTTAAGGGTAGTTGCAGTAACACCTATCTTTAAGTCTTTTGTAACAATAGCTTTAGCAAGATCTTGTAGCTCAGGAGCAAGAGCATTAATCATCTCCCATACTCTAAATACATCTGCACTAGAGCCTGTACCATTACTTCTTAGATAAGCCATGATAGTATCAAATGTAATATCTGCATTAGCAGCTAAACTGTGCTTACCCGCAGCTAGTTTCTTTTTAGCTATACCTGTTCTTATATATGGGTTGTATATGAACTCCATAACCCTACAGAAGCCATCAATTTCTTTTGCTTGTGCAAGACAAGCCTCCTTGTGTAATCTTGAGTTGTTTGATGCTATATTGTTTATAGCATGCAATATTTTGTACATTTCCATAATCAATCCTCCAATAATTTTATTCGCTTTAAGCGTCGTCTTAATACCTGTCTAAAGTTAACAATTACTTTAGATACATACGTTTGACCACAGCCTATACTTTCTGCAATATGCTTTTGTTGTGCTGTAAAGTTACTATCAATCCAAATTGATAATATGGCTTTTGCTTTAGCGTTAGTAGTCTCATCAAGTATTTCATCTATACATCTTTTAATTAAATCTACACCAACTGTAGATAAGTACGTGGTATCCGCTGTATCTTCACTTACAAGTACATCGGCGTATGTTAGCTGACTATCGTCGGTTAACGGCGCATCATAAGATATAGTATTAGAATTTATTAGCGTATTCTGTTTACGAATATATGATGCAAGAGCATTGTATATACATGTTGTAGCGTATGTGCTAAACTTTGTACCATTTGTAGTATCATAAGTTGTTGCAGCATTGTATAATCCCATGAGTCCCTCGCTATAAGCCTCATCATCATTTAGGAGATGCAACTTAGTGAGCTGAGCACCTAAGAGGCCTATGTTATTCTGTATTAAATTTTCAGTATCTGTCATAGGTATCCCCCTTACATTATTAATTATATCATAATTCTATGCAGCAGTACATAGGAAGTTAAGATAACTTTTTACGTGCCGCATTTATAGCATCTATTGCGTCTTGTACAGTTCTGCACTCGGCCCAAGTACCTCCAGCAGCCTTTACTTTCTTGGCAAATAATTTTTGGTTTGCAGATAGCTTACCTTTATCGTCTTTAAGTTCAAGTGCTACAAACTGTCCTTGTACACATACAATTATATCAGCTATACCACTTGTAAATCTATCTGAAGCTTTCCAATAATACAAATCATTTTGGGTATCAAGCCATTTTTTAACATGTGTAGTTAGACCTGCCTCAGTCTTGTACATCTTTAAATACGGGTTTAATGTCATAGAATCCCCTCCTTGGTTTTAATGTTATACTATCGCCTTCAGGTGATAACAACATTTCAACGCTGTCACCATTCTGTAGACCCCATTTTTCAATAACAACTTTTGGAATTTGAATTAAAACATTATTGTTATTCCTAACTCTAATAGTTTTCAGCTTGTCCATAGGTTTACCTCCATCTTAAATAGTCAAGTATTTCCATACTTACGTTTTTCTTTTCAACAACAGCATTGTAGATTGTAGGCTCTATAGAACGTTCAACTTGCATAATGTAGTATCTACAAAAATGCTTTTGTGAATGCTTACCGCCATATATTCTAGCAATACTTTGTTCATATCTTTCATAGCTATAATCTATACTAAAGTAAACACAGTTATGTGCATTAGTAAGTGTAACTCCTTTGTCTAGTGACGCTGGGTTAGCTACAAGGTACTGTATCTTGTTACTCTTAAAGTATGCTATAGCTTGGTTCTTTTCTGTTAGGTTTACGGATCCATTTATTATTGCACACTTATCGCCTAACAATTGTTTTATTATGTCAAACTCATATCTATAATTTGCCCATATAAGTACTTGCGTATCACCTATTTTATTCAGTAGGTCCAGCAGTGCATTAAACTTATACATAGATATTAGCTGACTATTACCATCGTCATCATATATAAACCCTGAGGCTATTTGTCTTAATTTGTTTATCTTAGCTGCGGCGCTCGGCGCTGTGATGGTTAGCTCCTGTTCCGAGAACTCCACATACAGCTCATTCTTCATGCGTTTATAGTGAGCTTGTACATCTTGAGGCATTTGTATAGGAACAACCTCAAAGCTACGCCCAGGCAACTCTAATACATCTTCAGAGTCAACGTACATTGATACGCTGCGCAGCAACGCATTGAACTCATCTTTCTTGTCGCGCTTAAGCACAAGATTTTTGAATTGTGGGTTGTAGCTTACATTGTCGAAAAAGTACTGCTCAAATTGAGTCATGGATGAAGGCACACAATAGAAGTCTATTGATTTTAGTTGCATGTAGTACTCAGCCTCTGTATTTGGTGCCGGAGTACCGCTTAATAAATACCAACGCTTGCACTTAGTCGAAAACTCAACCGCTGCTTTCGCAAACTTAGACTTATTAGACTTCATTGTTGATGACTCATCTACAAAGCACCCTGTAACCCCTAACTCTTCGATATATTCTCTGTATGTGCAGAAGCTTTCTATGTTTTGTACATATACGTTAGCATCTTGCTTAAACTTCTTTAACCTTTCAGCTTTAGTCTTGCCGTGTAGAGATACTATCTTTAAGTCTGGGAAAAACTTAGCTGCGTCTTCAAGCCACGCATTATCTATTAATATTAGCGGACAAAGTATTAACCATTTATGGTCTGGGTTCTTCTTTAGGTCATCTACAATAATTTGTAGACTCATAAGTGTTTTACCTGTTCTTGTCGCGTAGAAGAATCCATATCTTGGATTGATAGCGGCTATCTCTCTACCTAATTGCTGGTGGCGCATAAGCACAGGATCTTCGTGTCTAGGGCCATTTTCAAGTAGCTCTTGCGTGACTATCTTTCTACTGTCCACTGCATCTATTATTGCCTGCATCTTAGGAGGCAATGCACTAATAGTTGAATCATCAATATTTCTTAGCAGCATAAGGACTTTCTTTAAATTTCGTGTAGATGTCACAAACTTTGTTTTTGTTCTATTATAATGTATGAAAGGAATCTGTAAGCAATTATTTTGCGTTGTAATATCCGATCTATCGCAAGTAATCTCTATAATTTGTGAATCTACAGTGATTTTATTTTTATTCATTAGCACTACCTCCTAGCATGCAGCAAATTTTAATTTTTTAAGAATTTTTAAACCTTTCATCAAAATGTAATCCCGCCGGGACGGGACACATAGATGTAAGGAGACTAACAAGAAGATTTTCAGTTTTTGTGAAAAATGCTCTAAAACTAACATGCGAAATTTTAATTAGTTAAAGCTTGCACCCTTTAGGTACATGGGCTGGTGATAGGGGTCGAACCTATATCTGTACCTGCGTGTATTGCTCTACCGATTGAGCTACACCAGCATGTTGGCCATATTTCTATGGCCGCATTATTTTTCAAAGGAGTACAGTTTTTACTCAAACAAAAAAACTGTATACTATGTGATGAACACTGTTTTGCTGGTGTGATGAGCACCAGCAAGTCTATTTTATAAAAGGTTGAAAATGTTAAAATGTACATGTAGGACGCACCGAGGATCGAACTTGGACATACTTACGTATTGCTTCCATTTAGCTGCGCCCATGTTTGTGGTGTCTACACACCACATCTATTTATAAAGCGAGAGAACATAACGTGGGTTAATTATGTTGTCACTATAAGCTCACAACGGTAACCCATACCAAAAGAGGCTCGGAGGTGCTTCTGGAATCGAACCAGAATCTACAATCTTAGAAACCCCAAACAGAGTGTAGATTTACCAAGGCAAACAAATGCAGCACCATAGTTAGGGAGATGGGGGTCTCCCTATACATGAATAATGTGGGCATATTTATAAACTACTGACTATATAGAGTTATATTTGAATTATTCAGCGTATACGCTATCGTCTTCTAATACAGCTTCTTCAACGTCACCTTGAACGTCTGCTTCTGTAGTTTCAGCTACAGGTGTTCTTCTAGCTTTTTCAGCTAATGCAGCTTCAACTCTGTCTCTGTTCTTAGCGATTATTTCAGCGCTTGATCCTCTCTTTTCTGCTTTGTATAAAACAGATTTAGCGTTAGTTATTTCTCTTTTTAATTGTTCATCAGTCATTTCTTCTAAACTGATTCCTGCTAAAGCACCTCTTCTAACCGCTTCTGGTGTTTGAATTTCAACTTCTTGATTACAATGTGGACATGTAAATTTCATAATTAGTTCCTCCTAAAATTTATTTATTAAAAATATTTTAACAATTTTGATTACATTATTATTATACTATAAGAAAATATAAATGTACATACTTTTTTAAAAATTCTTTTCACGAATTTTATCAGATACGGTGGCGTGGTATCTACAACCTGTTTCTGATATATCGCACTGCGGCACGGTGTCTAATAATTGATATAGGCTAATATGTATTTTAGGTTAGAAATGTTCAAAACGTTGATAACGCCTCCCAAAATTAAAAAGAGTATATATACAAATTTATTTTTTGAAAATTTAATTAGTCGTGATAAAATTTTTAAACTTGAGAGGTGATTTTTATTTTTTAGAATACATTATTAACATTTATAACATAATATACATAATAATACATAATAATACATAATAATACATATATACATATATATATATATATAAATAAATAGAAATAAAGAAATATCCATCTGATCTGATTAATAGTTTGTAGTAATATACGCAGCGCTCCAGCACATTTACGTGGTTACATTTATAATATAATATAAATAACTCTGTAGATACTTCCTTACATGTAAAAAATAAGTGCACACATGTTCGTGCACACTTACTTGAGTTATTATATTAGTATTTTCACGGGCTCGTATAAGTTATATAAGAGATTAGTCCAAAGGGTCATCGTCAGACTGTAGATTAATACCTAACTTCTCAAAAACTAGCTTACATATCTCATATAGAACTATTACGTATATAGCTGCGCATACAAGTAGTATTACTATAACTACAATAGGTAGTGTAAGTATGGATAGAAGTATATCCGTAATACTATAAAGTACATTGGCCATGGCATCACCCCCTTTCAAGTTATGTAGATTATTCCCACCAGATAACTACAGCGTCACGGATTCCATGATTTATTGCTTGTTCATGTGTATCTACATAAACATCTATTCTGTTTCCCTTTATCGCACCGCCGCAGTCACCAGCAATACCTGTTCTTACTTCTCCATTAGAGTATATTATAACCATGTTACTGTAATAAGGAATCACAGTTGGGTCCACAGCAAATACGTTGTAACCAGGCGTCAATCCTACTGATGTAGTATCTGGCGTACCATCATTATCAAGCCCGTCCACATTTTCATATGGCGCATAGGCAGTTAATTGAAAGTTGCCTACATGATAATTGATGTATTCTTTCTTTATTGCAGCGACGCGTGTTTCAAGTTCTACTTCGTTTGCTGCGTTTATATCTACAATCTTTTGCTCATACTCCTCTATTAGTTCTTTTTGTTCTGTCTCAAATTCTGTAGTTAATTCTTGCACTTCGGCGCTGTGCTCCATAGTTAACCTTTCTGTAGTGCTACTAACACCACTAGCTATTCCTTCATTCATGCCTCTTAAGTAACTAAGATGCATTGTTACGAAGTATGTACATGTAACAGCTCCTAGTATTAATAGTTTGATTAGTCTCTTACGCATAGCGTTACCTCCATTTATTTATTCTATATTTATTATATCATAAATTTCTACTGCAGTACATAAGAACATAAGGAACCATTCTTTGCCGCGTATTTTATAATATTATATATAATAAGAAGAAACAGGAACAAAAGATTAAAAAATCAATAAAAATAACATAAAAATGTGTTATTTTGAGTCATACAAGTTTATACTTGTTTATACACATTCGTGTATATTTTTAATATTATAATACTCATAGTTTTACACGAACACGTATAAATAAGTTATACACGTACGTAATTTACGAAAATTAAACAGGGACGCCGCAACGCCCCATATTTACCTAGTTTTCTTTAGTTTTGTCAGTTTTATCAGCATCAGGCTGAGGTGTTGTAGTTAAACCTGGAAGGTCTAGACCAGAGGTATCAGGATTGTTAAGAAGACCTACAACAACTCCTAAAGCGCATATAGCTTTAACAGTAGTCATAACTCTCTCATTGTCAATCTCAACACCATTTGTAGTTAGTATTAACAGCACAAGGGATACAACCGTTATGATTGTTCCTGGATTCTTTAATCTTTGTAAATATTCTTTTATTCCCATAGTTGAAAGACCTCCTACTTTACTCTTAATTTTTGTCCAGCATATATTAGATTAGGGTTTGCAATGTTATTCAAAGCAGCTATAGCTTG
>JAEZZU010000109.1 GCA_023418355.1 Pseudomonadota bacterium
GCTGAGCAAACGCTTTACCGACCCCATTCTGGCCGTGCGCTGGCGCCACCAGTTCAACCCGCAGTGGTCCACCCTGCTCTATGCCGATGCAGGCGGCTTTGGCGTAGGCTCTCACGCCACCTGGCAGCTGCTCGCAACCGTGAACTACCAGATGCGTGAGCAGCTGTACCTCAGCCTGGGCTACCGCCAGCTCAATGTGGACTACCGCAAGGATGCACAGCGCATGGACCTGCGCCTGGGCGGCCCCATCCTCGGCCTGACCATGCAGTTCTAGGCGCCAACGGACGTTTTGAAAAAAATGGGCGCTTTTGAAAAAAGTGCTCCAAAACACCGCTACAATGCGGTTCTCGCTGCAGTGCTACATTGCAGCAAATGGCTCGGTAGCTCAGTTGGTAGAGCAGCGGATTGAAAATCCGCGTGTCGGCGGTTCGATCCCGTCCCAAGCCACCAGATTCGAAGCCCTTGATCAGCAATGATCAAGGGCTTTTCTGTTTGGCGGTCAACGTCCACGCCATTCCGAGCACCGCAAAGACCGCAGGCAACGAGCGAAAAATCCATAGCTGCCAGCGCTTGGCACATAAGCCCTGGTGCCTTTTTTGACTATAAATTCACCTGCACATACCTCAAGGCCCAACCTGAACATCAGGCCGGGCTTCGTGGCCAGCTGAGCGCTCAGGCTGCAGCCTCAATATCCTTGTAGCTAAAGCCAGCATTACGCAGCGCTTCGTACAGACGATGGCGACCCGTCAGTGCTTCAGGGCTGCCCAAGCGGTCCACCACCTGGGCACTCCAGTCCACTTCCTTCATGCCATTGGCGCGCATAAAGCTGCGCAAGACCTCGTTGTAGTCGCCAATCTCCTGCTGCTGGTCTGCAGGCACCTGGTACTGCTCGCGATGCAGCACGGCGCTTTGTGGCAGGCGAGGCTTGATCTGCGCAGGGCGAGCGGGATCAGGGTGACCGACAACCAGGCCGAATACGGGGAACACATTCCTGGGGGTGCCCAGCACCTTGGCCACTTCCTCGGGCTGGTTGCGCATGCCACCCACATAGACCGTGCCCAGACCCATGGCTTCAGCAGCCACCACGGCATTCTGTGCCGCCAGTGCGGCATCAATCACGCCCATCAAGAAGGTATCCAGATAGTTCAGCCCAACGGGATGACGGCCTTGCTGCTGCCCCAGTCGTTCAATGCGCGACAGGTCCGCCAGCCACACCAGCACCAGTGGCGCCACACCCAGATGCTTTTGAGGGCCCACCAAGTTCGCCAGCGCAGCGCGGCGCTCCTGCGACTCCACGGCAATCACGCTCCAGGTCTGCAGATTGGACGAGGTGGGCGCGGATTGCGCGGCCGCCACCAGGGTTTCGATGGTGTTGGCAGGCAAGGGATCGCGCAGAAAGTGACGCACGGAGCGGTGGCTCAGCATGGCATCCAGTGCGGGCAGATCGGGCAGATTCAGCGCAGGCGCTTCATTTCCATAGCGCGCTTGCAAGACAGTGTGAGACATCGTGTGTTTTCCAGACAGTGAAACGTAGACGCAGCATTCTAGAAAGACAGCGCCAGATGGCCTGACAGATACCGTACGTCGGGAGTGCTTCGCGTAACAAGTCGAAACGGTTACAACCAGAGCTTTTTCACATAACAACAGCAAGGAGACCCACCATGAAAACATTTCCCCTTTCACTTGCCGCGCCCCTCTGGCATCGCATGGTGTACTGCGCTGGCGTGCTGGTACTGACGGCAGCCAGCACCCTCTATGCACCAGCTGCGGGTGCTACCAGCAGCAGTTTTGCCCCCACCGAGGTCGTGCAGGGAACGCCTCTGGTACTGCAAGGGCACGGCACGCGCTACCGCGCCATCTTCAAGGTGTATGACATGGCGCTGTACCTGCCACGCAAGGTACAGACGGTGGAAGAAGTGCTGCAGCTCAACGGTCCGGCACGCATCAATTTTGTGGCCCTGCGGGATTTGCCGGGCACGGACCTGGGCCTGTCATTCATCCGTGGCCTGAAGAACAATGCCACGCCCGAGCAGATGCAGCGCTACACCCCTACCAGCAACCGACTGATTGAAATTTTCTCGGGCCGCAGCAAGGTGGCACCCGGTGAGACCTTTGCCATGGAGTTTGTGCCGGGCAAGGGCACGACGTTCTTCATCCACGGCGAGCAACAAGGTGACCCGGTCGGAGATGACGAATACTTTGGCCTGATTCTGCGTATCTGGCTGGGCAATGCACCGGCAGACCGCAAGCTCAAGGCCAGCCTGGTACCAGCCAGCAGCCTGTAAGACCTGCGCTGTGCACTACCCGCATCCCGGTCCAAAGTGCTTTGAATTTTGCGTGCCCTACCCGCCTGCGCTGAGCCACTAAGATCAGTGCACGGTGCGCATTTGCCTGCACCTCATCGTCCAGCACAACCATACGACTCGGAGACAACCCATGGACATTCTGGGCATGCTGAATCTTGCCTCGTGGAGCGAGGTAGCCCTTCTGCTGGCTGCAGCCTTTGTCGCAGGCGCGCTGAACGCCGTGGCGGGTGGCGGCAGCTTTCTGACACTGCCTGCACTGGTGTTTGTGGGCGTGCCCGCCGTCACTGCCAATGCCACGGGCACAGTGGCCCTGCTGCCGGGCTATGCCGCCAGTGCCTGGGGCTTCAAGGAAGACATGGCTGCCCCCCCCGGGCTGACCATGCGCAAGTCCATCGTGCTGTCCCTGCTGGGTGGCGCTGCCGGTGCCGCCCTGCTGCTGCTGACGCCGGATGACACCTTCCGCCGCGTGGTGCCCTGGCTGCTGCTGGCCGCCACCGCACTGTTTGCCTTCGGCCCGCAGATTCGTGCCTGGGCCTCGCGCTCCACTGCACCTGATGCCCCAGCCAGCACCTTCAAGGCCACGGTCGGCATGCTGGCGGTGGCGTTTTACGGCGGCTACTTCAACGGTGGTCTGGGCATTCTGTGCCTGGCACTGTTCAGCCTGCTGGGCCAGACCCAGCTCAATGCCATGAATGGCATGAAAAACCTGGTCTCTGCCCTGCTGACCGCCATTGCTGTGGCCATCTATGCCGCAGGCGGCATTGTGGAGTGGAAGCTGGCCATCCTCATGATGATTGCCGCCACCCTGGGCGGCTACGGTGGCGCACGCGTAGCACGCCAGATTCCCGCCAACATTCTGCGCTGGGGCATTGTGCTGACTGGTCTGGTCATGGCCGCGCTGTTCTTTGCCCGCAGCTGAAGACGTAGACATCTGCTGACAGCACTCGGCTCCCCTGCCCCACTCTGGGCAGCAGGGGCAGCCCTAGAGTGAGATTTTTCACACTGATACGGAGTGCCCCTATGTCATCTCGTGCCCAGCGACTTGCCCTTACCCTGTCCACCGCAGCCCTCATGACCATGGGCGGTACTGCCATGGCTGCTGGCACCACCACGTCCACCAGCATTTCGAGCGCCACTGCCTCTCTGCTGGCGCAAAAGGCGGTGGCGGCATGCAGCGAGGCGGGCTATGTTGTCTCCGTCAGTGTGGTGGACAACGCCGGCGTACTGCTGAGCTTTATCCGCGCAGATGGTGCAGGCCCTCACACGGTCAAGGCTTCTCAGGCCAAGGCTTACACCTCGGCGTCTTCGCGCAATCCCACCAGCGGCATTGCCAAGGCCGTGCAGTCCAATCCTGACGCCGCAGGCATGACAGACATTCCGGATTTTCTGGTGCTGGCTGGCGGCGTTCCCATCAAGCTCGGGAACGCCACCGTGGGCGGCATTGGCGTAGCCGGTGCCCCTGGCGGCCATCTGGATGAAGCCTGTGCACAAAAGGCGCTGGAAACTGTGCAACAGCAGCTTGCTAACTAAAAAATAGCTATCAGCGCTTGTTGCATAAGCGCTGGAGGCAGATTTTTATCAAAATCTGCCCACCACAAAAAAAGCGGCTGCCTCGTCATGGAAGCAGCCGCTTTTTGCTGGGGCAGGTACTGGGATCAGCTCAAGCTCACGCGCGCAAACTTGCGCTTGCCCACTTGCAGCACATAGGTGCCGGCATCCAGCTTCAGACCACGGTCGCTGATGACCGAACCATCCACGCGCACGCCGCCGCCGTCGATCAGGCGGTTGGCTTCACTGGTCGAAGGTGCCAGATTGGCCTGCTTGAGCAGCGCGCCAATGCCCAGCGGTGCGCCAGTCAGGCTCACTTCCGGAATGTCATCGGGAATGCCGCCCTTGGAGCGGTTGATGAAGTCCTGCTCTGCCGCGTCAGCCGCCGCAGCGCTGTGGAAACGTGCGGTGATTTCCTTGGCCAGCATGACCTTGGCATCCTTGGGATTGCGGCCGCCTTCCACTTCTGCCTTGAGCTTGGCGATTTCGTCCAGGCTCTTGAAGGACAACAGGGTGTACCAGTCCCACATCAGATCGTCGGAGATGGACAGCGTCTTGGCGAACATGGTGTTCGCATCTTCCGTGATGCCAATGTAGTTGTTCTTGGACTTGGACATCTTGTGCACGCCGTCCAGGCCCACCAGCAGAGGCATGGTCAGCACGCACTGCTGCTCCTGACCGTATTCGGCCTGCAGATGGCGGCCCATCATCAGGTTGAACTTCTGGTCGGTGCCGCCCAGTTCCAGGTCTGCCTTCAGTGCCACGGAGTCATAGCCCTGCAGCAGGGGGTACAGGAACTCGTGCAGGCTGATGGAGCTGCCATCGGTGAAGCGCTGATGGAAATCGTTGCGCTCCATCATGCGCGCCACGGTGTACTTGGCCGACAGCTGGATCATGCCGCGCGCGCCCAGCTGGTCGCACCATTCGCTGTTGTAGCGCACTTCGGTCTTGGCAGGGTCCAGCACCTTGGCGGCCTGGGTGTAGTAAGTCTCGGCGTTGACCTTGATCTGCTCTGCCGTCAGCGGAGGACGGGTCGTGTTGCGGCCCGAAGGGTCACCGATCAGGGTGGTGAAATCCCCGATCAGAAAAATCACCTGATGGCCCAGATCTTGCAACTGGCGCATCTTGTTAAGCACCACTGTATGACCCAGATGGATATCAGGCGCTGTAGGGTCCAGACCCAATTTAATACGCAGGGGCACACCCGTGGCTTCAGAGCGGGCAAGCTTTTGCGTCCAGTCTGCCTCGGGCAGCAACTCATCGACGCCACGCTTGGTAACGGCCAGCGCTTTTTGAACCGCCTCAGTGACCGGGTAAGTGGTATCAGCTTTTTGATTCATACAGTTTGTTCTCAGCACGGGGAATACCCTCCCCGGTATACTTCGGGATC
>JAEZZU010000132.1 GCA_023418355.1 Pseudomonadota bacterium
AAGGCGTGACGGAGCCAGTCGGCACATGCAGGCCTGCCGTGCCACTTTCCAGTGCGCGCAGCATGATGCCGTGGCCGGGCAGAATCAGGCCGCCCAGAAAGTTGCCCTGGGTATCCAGCGCATCCACCGTCACGGCCGTGCCCACCATGACCACCACCAGAGGGCGCTCGGGGCCACGCTGCAGAATATGGTGGCGCGCGCCAATCATGGCAACCCAGCGGTCTGCACCCAGGCGCATGGGGTGGTCATAGCCATTGGTCACCCCAGCCTCCTGCGCCGAAGGAACCACCCACTGCGGCTCAAAATCCCAGCCCAGCATGAGTTCCATCTGATCGTGCACACGGCGTCTTGCTGTTTCACCCGCCACCACGCAACCCAGCATATGGGTGGGGGCAGGCAGCTTGCTCCACGGTCCTTCGGCCAGGCGCTCAATATGCTCCAGAAACTCCGCACCATGTGCCAGCAGGGCTGCGCCTGGACGTGGAGCCTCATACATTGCCCACTTCAGGCGGGTATTTCCGATGTCAATGGCCAAAAAAGTCATGGGCGGCATTATCAAGATTTTTTCTGTGCACTCCATGCGCTTTGCAGGACTTCCCCCTG
Organism: Pseudomonadota bacterium; assembly: GCA_023418355.1. Lineage (GTDB taxonomy): Bacteria > Pseudomonadota > Gammaproteobacteria > Burkholderiales > Burkholderiaceae_C > Comamonas. The sequence continues at coordinate 604 of JAEZZU010000132.1, forward strand.
ATACAAGCCATATTTCTGCCTGACAGAAGCCATGGCATGCCACCACGCAAGACTGGGGCGAGCTTTGTCAGGAATCGTAGCCTGATGCAGTGCGGCGCTTGGACCACCCCTGTCCAGATGCTACATTGCAAGCTTGATCACCTTTTCGGGAGTCCATGTATGAGCCTGTTTAGTTTCATCAAAGAAGCTGGTGAAAAACTGTTTGGTGGCAAGGAGGCGCAAGCCGCCACCGTCACCAACGACCAGGAAGCGCTCAACGCCAAGGCCGCCAGCGCCATTGAGAACTACATCAACGTCCAGAACCTGGGCGTGAGCAACCTCAAGGTCAGCTATGACGCAGCCTTGGGCAAAGTCACCGTCACAGGCGAAGCCCCCACGCAAGCCATCAAGGAAAAAGTCACGCTGTGCTGCGGCAATGTCTCCAGCGTCACCTCGGTCGACAACCAGATGACCGTGCTCAATCCTGAGCCTGAAGCGCAGTACCACGACGTGGTGCGCGGTGACACCCTGTCTGCCATTGCCAAGAAGTACTATGGCGATGCCAACAAGTACCCCGTGATCTTTGAGGCGAACAAGCCCATGCTGACCCACCCTGACAAAATCTACCCCGGTCAGAAGCTGCGCATTCCTGCGCTGTAAAAGCAGCACCGCTCTGTCGCAACTGCCAGCACAAAGCGCTCTGTACGAGCGCTTTGTCTTTTGTGAGACGCTACCCCGTATGAAAACCCTGCTTACCGGCGGTGCCGGCTATATCGGCACACACACAGCCATCGAACTGATCCAGAGTGGTCACGATGTGGTGATTTTTGACAACTTCAGCAACAGCCACCCGGAAGCTGTGCGGCGCGTGGAACAGATCACCGGCCGCAGCATTGCCTTGATCGAAGGCGATGTGCGTAACCAGGCCGCACTGGAGCGCGCGCTGACCGAGCACCAGATCGACAGCGTGGTGCACTTTGCGGGCAAAAAAGCCGTGGGTGAATCCGTCGCCAAGCCGGTGGACTACTTTGACAACAACGTCAACGGCACCCTCGTGCTGCTGCGCGCCATGCAGGCCTGTGGTGTGTTCAAGCTGGTGTTCAGCTCCTCGGCCACCGTCTATGGCGCCCCCGAATACCTGCCGCTGGATGAGCAGCACCGCACCAGCGTGACCAACCCGTACGGCCGCAGCAAGCTGTTTGTGGAAGAAATCCTGGCCGACCTGTTTCATTCCAATCCGCAATGGTCGCTGGCCGTGCTGCGCTACTTCAACCCTATCGGCGCACACCCCAGCGGCCTGATTGGCGAAGATCCTGCCGACATTCCCAACAACCTGCTGCCCTATGTGGCCCAGGTGGCCGTGGGTCGCCGTGAGCGCATTCAGGTCTTTGGTGGCGACTACCCCACACCGGACGGCACAGGCGTGCGCGACTACATCCACGTCGTGGACCTGGCACGCGGCCATGTGAAGGCGCTGGAAAAGCTGCAGTCGCTGGCGCAGCCTGAGCTGTTGACCATCAACCTGGGCACGGGCCAAGGCTATAGCGTGCTGCAAGTCATCCACGCGTTTGAGCAGGCCTGCGGCAAGTCGCTGCCCTACAGCATCGTGGACCGCCGCCCTGGCGATATTGCCAGCTGCTATGCCAACCCACAGCATGCACTGCAGACGCTGGGCTGGAAGGCAGAGCATGATCTGGCCACCATGTGCGCCGACACCTGGCGCTGGCAAAGCCGTAATCCGAACGGCTATCGCAACTAGGGGATTTTTGGGGAATGCCGGCCCACCCTGCCTGCATCTAGAAATTCACCCTCACCCTCACCCTCTCCCGTAAACGGGAGAGGGGAAAAGAATTCCCTCCCCCGCTGGGGGAGGGTGAGGGTGGGGGCCAACCTGGCGCATGCCGCACCGCCTGCCTATGTTTGAGGCAGTGCCAGGCCCCCATCCCTGCCTTCCCCCAGAGGGGGAAGGAGCCCCCCTCCCACAAGTGGGAGACGGCTGGGGTGAGGGTGTGAAGCATGATGGATGTGCGAAAAAAAAAGAATTCCCTCCCCCGCTGGGGGAGGGTTAGGGTGGGGGCCAGCCTAGGGCATGCCGCACCACCTGCCTATGTTTGAGGCAGTGCCAGGCCCCCATCCCTGCCTTCCCCCAGAGGGGGAAGGAGACATCCACCCAATCCGCCGCTTACTGAAACCAGGGCAGACCCTGCTTGCGCCAGCCGCCCAGCTTGCCGCGCTGGCGGTTGGCGTCGGCATCGCCCTCAAAGCCTTCGAGGATGTTGTAAGCCTCAATACCCAGCTGCGCCGCTCGCGTGGCTGCGGCGACAGAGCGCACACCGCTGCGGCACAGCAGCACCACCTTGCCGCCCGCAGGCACGGCAGCGCGCAACTGCGCATCAAAACTGGGGTTGTCTGTCATGCCGGGCCACTGCTTCCACTCCACGGGAATCGCGCCAGGCACCTGGCCGACCCAGGCACGCTCCGCATCGGTGCGCACATCGACGAGCACCGCCTCACCCGACTGTACCCATTGCCATGCCAGAGGTGCAGGAATATCGCCCGCATAGGCGCTCTGAGGAATAACTTCCAAGTGATGTGAAGAAGTGGTCATGCTTGCAAACTCCAGTCAATGAAGTGCAAGTGTGGCATGAA
>JAEZZU010000225.1 GCA_023418355.1 Pseudomonadota bacterium
AGCCGCAATGTGCACCAGCACCGCAACCCTCAGCTGCGCGCCGTGACGCTGTCCTTCAAGCGCCCCGGTCAGGCTCCGGGCGATGCCTCTGCCCTGCAGCTGGAAGCTCTGGCCGAGCTGATGGACCGCTTCTCCGCCGGTGAAGCCCGCATCACCCACGACCAGAACGTGCTGCTGCCCTGGGTGCATGTGAGCCAGCTGATCGAGCTGTACGAAGCCGCACGCGCACTGGGTCTGGCCAGCGCCAATGTGGCCCTGCTGACCGACATGATTGCCTGCCCCGGCGGCGACTTCTGCGCGCTGGCCAATGCCCGCAGCCTGCCGATTGCCGAAGCCATCACCCAGCGCTACCAGGACCTGGATGAGCTGGACGACATTGGCGACATCGACCTGCACATTAGCGGCTGCATCAATTCCTGCGGCCACCACCACAGCGGCCACATCGGCATTCTGGGCGTGGATAAGGACGGCAAGGAGTGGTACCAGGTCACGCTGGGCGGCTCCGACGGCTCCACGCTCTCGGGCGACACCGTGGCAGGCAAGGTGATTGGCCCCTCCTTCTCTGCGGCCGAAGTGCCTGACGTGCTGGAAGCCGTCCTCACCACCTACCGCGACCTGCGCACCCAGGGCGAGCGCTTTATCGACACCGTGCGCCGCGTGGGTCTGGACCCCTTCAAGGAAGCGGGCAAGGCCGCACGCCACCCTGCGCCTGAAGCCGTAGAAGCCGTCTAAGCCCCAAGAAGAACAAGGATTGAATGATGAAAATCTTGGCCCATACCGACTACCAGAGCCCCGCAGAAAGCGGCAACGGCATCCTGGTGCTTGCCAACGATGTGAATGTGCTGGACGTGAATCTGGACGGCATCACGCAGATTGACCTGCACTTTCCAGCCTTCACCGATGGCCGTGCCTTCACCCAGGCCTATCTGCTGCGCCGCCGCCGCAAGTTTGCAGGCGACATCCGCGCCACGGGCGATGTGCTGATTGACCAGCTGGTGCAGATGTACCGCACGGGCTTCAGCACCGCCGTGCTGCGCGAAGGCGTGGACCAGGCCGATGCACAGCGCCAGTTTGAACGCTTCAACGGCTTTTACCAGGCCGACGCCGTCAACCCCAAGCCCCATTTTGTGGAGCACGCATGAGCCAGCTCGACCTTGCCAAGGTGAATGCCGAACTCGGCCACGATGCCGAGGGGCTGGTGCGCTGGGCGCTTGGTTTGAACAAGCGCGCCATCGTCACGACCAACTTTCGCCCGTTTGAGGCGGTGATCCTGCACATGGTCACGCAGGTACAGCCCGATGTACCCGTCATCTGGATGGACAACGGCTACAACACGCCAGCCACCTACCAGTTTGCCGACGCAGTCACCAAGCAGCTGGGGCTCAACCTCAAGATCTACCTGCCGCTGCGCTCACGCGCCCACCGTGAAGCGGTGGACGGCCCCACGCCCGCGCTGGATGACCCACGCCACGCTGCCTTCACCGAAGAAGTGAAGCTCGAGCCCTTTGCCCGTGCGCTGCGCGAGACGCAGCCGCAAGTCTGGTTCACCGCCCTGCGCGCCACCGACAGTGCCGTGCGTGCGCAGATGGAGCCGGTGAGCATCAACCCGGACGGCCTCATCAAGGTTGCGCCGCTGCTGCACTGGTCGTCCAAGGACTTGTACGAATACTGCGAGAAGCACGGTCTGCCCAATAACTTCGACTACGTCGATCCGACCAAGGGCGAAGACCAGCGCGAATGCGGCTTGCACCTTGCGCATTGAAAAAGTGAGCTACGAGCGCTTGCCAGACAAGCGCTAGAGGCCAATTTTGTTGGAAAGTGTATTTATGAACGCCCGTGTGGAAAACCAAGTGCTGAGCCAGCTCAGCAACCGCCACCTGGACGCCCTGGAAGAAGAAACCATCTTCATCCTGCGCGAAGTGGCTGCCGCTTTTGAACGCCCTGCGCTGCTGTTTTCGGGCGGCAAGGATTCGCTGGTCATGCTGCGCTGTGCGGAAAAAGCCTTCGGCCGTGGCCGTCTGCCCTATCCGCTGCTCATGATCGACACGGGCCATAACTTTCCGGAAGTCACCGCATTCCGTGACTTTCGCGCCAAGGAGCTGGGTGCTGAGCTGATCGTGCGCAGCGTGGAAGACTCCATGGCCCGCGGCACGGTGCGCCTGGCCCACCCTGATGAACCCCGCAATGCGCACCAGTCGGTCACGCTGCTCGAAGCCATTGAGGAATTCCGCTTTGACGCGCTGATCGGTGGCGCGCGCCGCGATGAGGAAAAAGCCCGCGCCAAGGAGCGCATCTTCAGCCACCGTGACAGCTTTGGCCAGTGGCAACCCAAGGCCCAGCGCCCCGAGCTGTGGACGCTGTTCAACACCCGCATTGCACCCGGCGAGCACTTCCGTGTGTTCCCCATCAGCAACTGGACCGAGCTGGACGTGTGGCAGTACATCGAGCGCGAAAACATTGCCCTGCCCAGCCTGTACTACAGCCACAAACGCAACATCGTGGAGCGCAAGGGCCTGCTGGTGCCTGTGACCGAACTCACCCCTCCCAAGGACGGCGAACAAGTCGTGGTGCGCGATGTGCGTTTCCGCACGCTGGGCGACATCACCTGCACCTGCCCCGTGGAAAGCACGGCAGCGACAGCGGCCGACATCGTGCTCGAAACCCTGGCAGCCGAAGTGAGCGAACGTGGCGCGACCCGCATGGACGACAAGACCAGCGAAGCCTCCATGGAAAAGCGCAAAAAAGACGGGTATTTCTGATGACTACACAAACCATAGCTGCCAGCGCAGGCACAGCAAGCGCTACAGGCCAATTTGACCAATATTCTGACCACGCCTCTGCCCTGCGTTTTATCACCTGCGGCTCGGTCGATGACGGCAAATCCACGCTGATCGGCCGCCTGCTGGTCGATACCCGCGCCGTGCTGCAGGACCAGCTGGCGGGCGTGACCAAGTCGGGTGAAACCGATCTGGCCATGCTGACCGATGGCTTGTCTGCCGAACGTGAACAGGGCATCACCATTGACGTGGCCTACCGCTACTTCAACACCGATGCGCGCAAGTTCATCATTGGCGATGCGCCCGGCCACGAGCAGTACACCCGCAACATGGTCACCGCTGCCTCCAGCGCTGATGCTGCCGTGGTGCTCGTCGATGCCACCAAGCTGGAATGGCAAAACCCCGATCTGACCCTGCTGCCCCAGACCCGCCGCCACAGCCTGCTGGTACACCTGCTGCGCGTGCACTCGCTGGTGTTTGCGGTGAACAAGCTCGACGCCGTGGCCGACCCCGCCCAGGCCTTTGCCAACATCCAAGGCGCGCTGCAGCGCTTTGCGCACGAGGCTGGCATTGCGGTGACGGCCACCATTCCCGTCTCGGCGCTCAAGGGCTACAACGTGGTCAACCGCGAGGCAGGCTGGGCGGGTTACGAAGGCCCGAGCCTGCTGCAACTGCTGGAGCAACTGCCGAACACCCCTGCGGATACCAATCTGCCTCTGGCCTTCCCCGTGCAGTGGGTCGAAAAGTTCCACGACAGCGCCGTCACCACCGAAGGCCGCCGCGTGTTCTGGGGCCGTGTTGCTGCAGGTCAGGCCCAGGTCGGCACACAGGTGCAGATCCTGCCCAGCGGCCAGCTGGCCAGCATTGCAAAAGTCCTTGACCACGCCCGCGTGCCCAAGGAGATTGCCGCAGGCCTGTCTGCCGGTATCACCCTGGACCGTGAAGTGGACGTATCGCGTGGCGACTGGATCGTGGCTGCCCCCGTGCAGGCCGAGGTGGCAGAGGACGACTTTGACACCCCTGCCGCCCAGCCCGCATGGCCTGCCAGCCGCAATCTGACCGCCACCATTGCGTGGATGGACAACGAGCCACTCGTGCCCGGGCGCGTTTACTGGGCGCTGCATGGTCACCGCTGGGTCAAGGCCAAGGCGCAACGTGTGGTGCACCGCCTGAACATCAACACCTTGCAGCAGGAACCTGCCACGCAGCTGGAGCCCAACGCCATCGGCGTGGTGGAGCTGCTGCTGCAGGAAGCCATTCCCGCAGCAAGCTTTGCACATGCACGTGCACTGGGGTCTTTGATCCTGGTGGACACTGCCAGCAACGCCACCGCCGCAGCCGTACTGGTTCGCTGATCTGCGACAAACCATAGCGCTGCACGTATAAATCTGCCGCCCGTCATGGCGCGGCGGCAGAAAAAACCTAGAATTACGGGTTACACCTGAACCCACTGCATAAGAAGAATCCCTCATGACACACGTCGTCACCGAAAACTGCATCAAGTGCAAATACACCGACTGCGTGGACGTTTGCCCCGTGGACTGCTTCCGCGAAGGCCCAAACTTCCTCGTGAT
>JAEZZU010000246.1 GCA_023418355.1 Pseudomonadota bacterium
TACAGGAGCTAGTGCGTTTGCGTCTCTAAGGTGGGTCACGGTTAGCTGGCTTTCGATTAGGGCTCCATCGCGTTTCAAGTTTTTTTCCAGGAGTCCCAAACATGGGCAACAAACTGTACGTAGGCAATCTGCCCTACGCTTTCCGCGACAACGATCTCGAACAAGCCTTCTCCCAGTTCGGCTCCGTGCAGAGCGCAAAGGTCATGATGGAGCGTGACACAGGCCGTTCCAAGGGCTTTGGTTTCGTAGAAATGGGCAGCGACGCTGAAGCCCAATCCGCAATCCAGGGCATGCACGGCCAAAACTACGGTGGCCGTGATCTGGTGGTGAACGAAGCTCGCCCCATGGAGCCCCGCGCTCCCCGTTCCGGTGGCTTCGGCGGCGGCCGTGGCAACGGCGGCGGCTTTGGCGGTGGCAGCTACGGCGGCCGCAACAGCTACTAATTTCATCGCTCAAGTGCACCAAGGTGCACTGGCGTTGCAAAAAGGAACCTTCGGGTTCCTTTTTTGTTTTATTGACATCTTTTACTTCTGAACGGTTGCCATATTTTTGCAACTACCCCAATAATGTTTTCTGCGGTTGAAGCATTAACCGCTCCTCATGGAAGGTAATGGAAGCAAATGCTCCATTGGTTAAATGGCACAGGAGTCTTTAATGGGCAGCAAGTTGTATGTAGGGAATTTACCCTATGCCGTTCGCGATCATGATTTACATCAGGCATTCACCCAGTTTGGGACGGTGGTGAGTGCCCGCGTGATGATGGAAAGAGATACAGGTCGCTCCAAGGGTTTTGGCTTTGTCGAGATGGGTACGGAAGCAGAAGCCAGCACTGCCATTGAAGGCATGAACGGTCAGCCACTGGGCGGTCGCAGTCTGGTCGTCAATGTCGCACGCCCCATGGAGCCCCGTCCACCACGCCAGAATGGCTACGGTGGCGGCTTTCAGCCTGCAGGTCATGCAGGGCGCAATGACGGTGGTTTCCGCAGCCCTTATGGCACCAATATGCGCAACCGCAATAACGCCGGGAATAAATCCAACCATCAGGATGGCAACGGTTTCTGAGCCTGCAGAAAATCAAAAAGGCCCCGAAGGGCCTTTTGAAAGTTATTTCCTACAGTAACTTCAGAATAAATCTGAGATTATTTATTCTTCGGATAAATAATCCCTTTCACACGACCATTCAATTCTGTCGTCTGTGAAATATTGTCGTAGTGCATGGAGTCACCCGTGAACTGATCTTGACCCCGGTTCAATACCACGGGCAAATGCGACTGCACGCGTTCCTCATTGGTCCAGGCGTGCAGGAAGTCGCCCGTCACACGCATAGGCTGTGAGGGGTTCTGCGGTGACGTGCGCTGCACTTCGGCATCACCCACCAGCTGCACTTCTGAAGAGTCCGAGTTGCTGATACCGCGCTGAGCGGATGCCACCGTCACCATGCCATCCGGCGCAATGCTGCGCGTGCGGATGTCGTCCACTTCCAGAATGTCCGACTTGGGCAGATGACGCGCCTGCGCCCCCGTCATCACATTGCTCAGGCGCCCGTCTCCGTCGAACTGGTGGACAGAAAACTGTTCCATCACATAGTCTGGATCATCCGTGAGCACGGCTTCCGTCTGGCCTTGCTGCGGCTTGGGCGCATGGCGCACCAGCCACCAGGTCCCCATGGCCAGCATGGCCATGAGCAAGACGGGCAGGTAGATGGAGGCATGCTCCCACGCACGCTGCAAGGATTTTTTCATGCCAGGTAGGTCTCCAGCAAAGTTCGGTAATGACCGCTGGCCACCAGCAGCAGATCGCACAATTCACGCACCGCGCCCTGGCCGCCTGTGGCACGCGTCACAAAGTCTGCGACAGCCAGATTTTCTGCATGTGCATTGCACGGAGCACAGGCCAGCGCGCAGCGCTGCATGACGGGCAGATCCGGCCAGTCATCACCCATCATGGCAGCCTGGCTCCAGTTCAAGTCCAGGCTGTCCAAAATAGCCTGGGCTGCAGGCAGCTTATCTTCCGTGCCATAGACCGCATGCTGCACACCCAGCTGCTTGAGCCGCAGGCGCAGCGGCGCGGAATCGCGCCCGGTAATCACCGCTGGCACGATGCCCGCTTTTTGCAGCAGCTTGATGCCGTGACCATCCAGGGTATTGAAGCGCTTGGTGGTTTCGCCCTGATCGGAAAAATGCAGACCGCCATCGGTCAGCACGCCATCCACATCAAAAAATGCAATGCGCACGGGTTGCGCCTGCAGCAAAAGCTCCGGAGCAAACTGCAGGGCAGGTGTGGTGAGACGCTTGGGCATCAGATCACCTTGGCCAGCATCAGGTCACGGATATGCACCATGCCGAGCAGGCGCTGCTGCGCATCGACCACCAGCACCGAAGTAATGCCGTGCTGCTCCATCATGTGGGCAGCATCCACAGCCAGTGCCTCGGGAGAAATGGTGCGAGGCTGCTTGTGCATGAGGTCCCCGGCCTTGGCATTGCGCAAGTCGGCGCCGTCTTCAATGCGGCGACGCAGATCACCATCGGTAAAGATACCCAGCACACGGCGTTCCGCATCGACCACTGCGCTGGCACCCAGACTCTTGGCGCTGATTTCTCGCATCAGGCGGTCAAAACCATCCTCTGTCAGCACACTGGGAACGTCATCACCGCTGCGCATCACATCACGCACATGGGTCAACAGCTTGCGGCCCAGTGCACCACCGGGATGAGACAGCGCAAAGTCTTCGGCCTTGAAGCCTCGCGCATCCAGCAGCGCCATGGCCAGTGCATCGCCCAGCGCCAGCTGCACCGTGGTGCTGGCCGTAGGAGCCAGATTCAGTGGGCAAGCTTCACGCACCACACTGGTGTCCAGCACCCAGTTCGAATGCTTGGCAAGGCTCGAATGCGCACCGCCCGTCATGCCCACAATGCGCACACCCTGGCGCTTGAGCGCTGGGAGCAAGGCGGTCAGTTCGTTGCTCTCCCCGCTGTTGGAGATCGCCAGCACCAGATCCTGCGGAGTCACCATGCCCAGATCGCCATGGCTGGCTTCTGCGGGGTGCATGAAAAAGGCCGGGGTGCCGGTAGAAGCCAGCGTCGCAGCAATTTTTCGGCCAATGTGTCCGCTCTTGCCCATGCCTGTCACCACCACACGACCGGGGGTGCTCAGAATGGCCTGCGCCACTTGTACAAAGCTGTCGTCCAGTCGCTGTACCAGCGCTTGCAGAGCCTGAATCTCAATAGCCAGTGTTTCGCGAGCGATGGCCAGCGCCTGCGAAGCGCCCAGAACGGGCGCAGTATGCGTGAGGGTGTTCATTCGGCAATTTTATCGACCACCGGGCTTTGACGGCCCCGCGTTCCTGACTCCTGCAGCAGCAGCCAGGGGTAAGCAGTGCACTTTTCCTAGCGCAAGCGCTGCTGCATTGCAGCATGGACGTAGATAACAGCAGACATCGTCGCAGTGAACTGCGCCACATGTGCGCAATGCACAGGCACTGATTACACTTTTACCCATTGCACTGCCCCTGATCCTGCCCCTGTGCGGCCGGGCCAGCGCCTGTTTTAATCTGCCTGCCATTGCACGCCTGTGCGGTGGCTTTCTGCCTCATTTCCGGAGCCATTTCGCTCTTACCCCACCATGTACACCACCAGCGTCAACGACTACCTTCGCCAGCACATTCGTACCGTGCCCGACTGGCCAGCCCCTGGCGTGCAGTTCCGCGACATCACCCCTCTGCTGCAGAATCCGCAGGTTTTCCGCATCCTGATCGATGCCTTTGTGCACCGCTACATGTCGCCTGACATGCGCCCTGACGTGGTGGCGGGTCTGGACGCACGTGGCTTCATCCTGGGTTCCGTCATCGCCTATGAGCTGAACGTGGGTTTTGTACCTATCCGCAAAAAAGGCAAGCTGCCCTTCACCACCGTAGAAGAGACCTACGAACTCGAATACGGCAGCGCCACCGTCGAGCTGCACACGGACGCGGTCAAGCCCGGCGACAAGGTACTGCTGATTGACGACCTGATCGCCACCGGCGGCACCATGATGGCCGGCAAGAAGCTGATCGAAAAGCTGGGCGCCACCGTCATGGAAGGCGCGGCCATTGTGGATCTGCCAGAGCTGGGCGGCTCCAAGCTGCTGCGTGACACCGGCAAGCTGCCGCTGTTCACACTGGTGGACTTTGCAGGCCACTGAGCGACAAGCACCAGCCACAGCCATCTGTGCATATGTGTTTCCA
>JAEZZU010000345.1 GCA_023418355.1 Pseudomonadota bacterium
CTGCGCAGCTCGAAACACTTTCGCCAGGCGCTGGCGCACGCGCGGCATTTGAAACCCCTAAAGTGGCAGCCCATGGCGATTTCGCTTGTACGGCAGCCATGCAGCTGGCCAAGCCTCTGAAGGCCAACCCCCGTGCTCTGGGCGAACAGCTCAAGGCCGCACTGGAAGCCACACCGGCCTTCCAGCAGTGGGTGGACGCCATCGAGATTGCTGGCCCCGGCTTTCTGAACATTCGCCTCAAGCCTGCCGCCAAGCAGGAAGTGGTGCGTGAGGTGCTGGGTCTGGGCGAGAAGTTCGGCTTCCAGCCCGATCGTGGTGAAAAGATTCTGGTGGAATTTGTGTCCGCCAACCCCACAGGCCCCCTGCACGTGGGCCACGGCCGCCAGGCTGCGATTGGCGACGCCATCAGCAACCTGTACGCCACCCAGGGCTGGAATGTGCACCGCGAGTTCTACTACAACGACGCGGGCGTGCAGATCGACACGCTGACCAAGTCCACCCAGCTGCGCGCCAAGGGCTTCAAGCCCGGTGACGAGTGCTGGCCGACCGACAGCGACAACCCGCTGGCCAAGAATTTCTACAACGGCGACTACATTGCCGACATTGCCAAGGCCTTCCTGAACAAGGAAACCGTGCGCGCGGATGACCGCGAGTTCACGGCCAACGGCGATGTGGAGGACTACGACAACATCCGCCAGTTTGCCGTGGCCTATCTGCGCAACGAGCAGGACAAGGACCTGCAGGCATTCAACCTGAAGTTCGACCAGTACTACCTGGAGTCCAGCCTCTACACGAACGGCCATGTGGAAGACACGGTCAACCGCCTGATTGCCAACGGCAAGACCTATGAACAGGACGGCGCACTGTGGCTCAAGTCCACCGAATACGGTGACGACAAGGACCGCGTGATGCGCAAGACCGACGGTCACTACACCTACTTCGTGCCTGATGTGGCCTACCACATCCAGAAGTTCAAGCGTGGCTTTACCAAGGTCGTGAACATTCAGGGCACGGACCACCACGGCACCATCGCCCGCGTGCGCGCTGGCCTGCAGGCTGCCGATGTGGGCATTCCCGCTGGCTACCCTGACTACGTGCTGCACACCATGGTGCGCGTGGTGCGCAATGGTGAAGAGGTCAAGATCAGCAAGCGTGCCGGTTCCTACGTGACGCTGCGCGACCTGATCGAGTGGACCAGCAAGGACGCCGTGCGCTTCTTCCTGCTATCCCGCAAGCCTGATACCGAGTACACCTTCGACGTGGACCTGGCCGTGGCGCAGAACAACGACAACCCCGTGTACTACGTGCAGTATGCGCACGCCCGTATCCAGTCGGTGCTGCGTACCTGGCAGGAGCAGGGCGGCAAGCTGGAGCAGCTCAAGGACGTGGACCTGTCGGCACTGGAAGGTGCACAGGCCCAGGCGCTGATGCTGATGCTGGCCAAGTACCCCGAAATGCTGACCGCCGCTGCCAACGGCAATGCACCACACGACGTGACCTTCTACCTGCGTGATCTGGCTTCCGCCTATCACAGCTACTACGATGCCGAGCGCATTCTGGTGGACGACGAAAAGGTCAAGCTGGCACGTCTGGCACTGGTCGCTGCGACCGCACAGGTGCTGCACAATGGCCTGGCAGTGCTGGGCGTGAGCGCGCCCGAGCGCATGTAAGCCACTCTTTCGTGAACTATCAAGCTAGGTGACAGGCAGTCTTATGGGTAATCAGCAACGGGGAGGCACCCTCCTTGGTCTCATCATTGGTGTGATTCTGGGCCTGGGTATCGGGCTGGGGGTGGCGGTCTACGTCACCAAGATGCCCGTGCCCTTCAAGGGTGACTCCCGGTCTGCAGAGGACCGCCAGGGCGATGGCGACCGCTATCGCAACTGGAACCCCAATGCACCGCTGAACGGTGGTCAGCCTGAGCGTGCAACGCCTGCTGTCCCTGAGGTACAGGCACCTGCCCCAGCAACCCCTGCGCAGAACCAGAACCCTGTGGCGCAGCCGCCCGCCGTGTCTGCCGACCCGCTGGGCGATCTGGCGCATGCACAGCTCAAGGCAGCAGAGGCCAAGGCCGCAGCAGAAGCCAAGGCTGCGGCGGCAGAAGCTGCTGCGAATGACGGCTTCCAGTACTTTGTGCAGGCCGGCGCTTTCCGCAGCAAGGCCGATGCCGACGCGCAGCGCGCCAAGCTGGCCATGATGGGCTGGGAAGCGCGCATCAGCGAGCGTGAGCAAAATGGTCGTGTGGTCTTCCGCGTGCGCGTGGGGCCGTTCGACAAGCGCGGGGATGCTGCGCAGCTCAAGCAGAAGCTGGACGATGCTGGCATTGAATCCAGCATGGTGCGCGTGCAGCAGTGAACTTATGGGGCCTGACTGGCTCTGACATGCCATATTTCGAGAAGGAGTCCTTTTGATGCAACGCCGCCATTTCTCTCTGGCTGCAGCCACTGCTGCCACCTCTCTGGCCTGGGGCCTGAACCCTGCTTTTGCGCAGTCCCCCGCCGTACCGCAGGAAGGCAAGCAATACCGTCGCCTGTCCAAGCCAGCACCGACCGATGTGCCCGCTGGCAAGGTGGAAGTGGTGGAGTTCTTCTGGTACAGCTGCCCCCACTGCAACGCGTTTGAACCCGTGTTTGCCGCCTGGAAGGCCAAGGTGCCTGACAACGTGGTGGTGCGTCGCGTGCCCGTCGCGTTCAATTCGAGCTTTGTGCCCCAGCAAAAGCTGTTCTACGCGCTGCAGGCCATGGACAACTTTGACGCCATGCACGTCAAGGCTTTCCACGCCATCCACGTGGAGCGCAACCGTCTGGCTACTGACGAAGCCATCTTTGAATGGGTGGGCAAGCAGGGCGTGGACGTGGCCAAGTTCAAGGAGATCTTCAACTCCTTCAACGTGGCCAGCCAGGTGCGCAAGGCAACAGCCTTGCAGCAGGCTTACGACGTGGAAGGCGTGCCCTCCATCGGCGTAGCCGGTCGCTACTACACCGACGGCCCCATGGCTGGCAGCATGCCCAATGTGCTGGTGGTCGTGGATTACCTGATTGCTGAGAGCGCCAAGGCCGCCAAATAAGGCATAGTGCCTATTGCAGAATGAAAAGTCCGCTTCATGCGGACTTTTTTATGGACCACAAGCGGCATGACTACAATGTGTCGCAAGAAACGTGCCTTGCCCATGAACTCCAAACTCATCACCTGTCTTTTGCTGACAGCCCTGGCCGGGGCCACAGGCCTTGCACATGCCGAGCGTGCTGACCGTGACAAACCCATGAACATCGAATCCGATGCGCTGCGCCATGACGATCTGACGCAGACCAGCGTGTTCACGGGCAATGTGGTGATGACCAAGGGCACCATCGTGCTGCGCGGTGAGCAGCTGGATGTGCGCCAGGATGCCGAAGGCTACCAGCATGGCGTGGTCAAGGCTGCACCCGGTCAGCGCGCCTACTTCCGTCAGAAGCGCGATACCGCTCCGGGCGCACCGGAAGAGGTGATCGAGGGCGAGGGCGAGGTCATCGAATACAACGGCAAGACCGATGACGTGAAGTTCATCCGCCGTGGCCAGCTGCGCCGCTTCACGGGCGGCAAGCTCAGCGACGACATCATGGGCAGCGTCATTACCTACAACAACCTCACGGACGTGTTCACCGTGGATGGTGAAAAGCGCAGCAACCAGCCTTCGTCGGCGCCTGCGGGCTCGGGTGGCCGTGTGCGCGCCATCCTGGCACCCAAGAACACTTCGGCAGCCCAGCCCAGCGCACCTGCGCAGACGCTGCAGCCTTCGGATGCACTGAAACTGCAAGGAAACTAATGGCCGAGAAGACCCAAGACACTGCCGCGGTGAGCAAGCTCGAGGCACGGCATCTGGCCAAGTCCTACGGCAGCCGCAAGGTGGTGAAGGACGTGTCCATCACCGTGCAAAAGGGTGAGGTCGTCGGGCTGCTCGGCCCCAACGGCGCGGGCAAGACCACGTCGTTCTACATGATCGTGGGGCTGGTGCGCAGCGACGGCGGCGATGTGCTGATTGACGGCCACTCCGTGGGCAATATGCCCATCCACCAGCGCTCGCGCCTGGGGCTGTCGTACCTGCCGCAGGAAGCGTCGATCTTTCGCAAGCTGAATGTGGAAGACAACGTGCGCGCCGTGCTGGAGCTGCAGAAAGATGACAGCGGCAAATCCCTGTCGCGCGAAGCCATTGAGCAGCAGTTGACCACGCTGCTGCAGGAGCTGCGCGTGGACCACCTGCGCAAGTCGCCTTCGCTGGCGCTGTCCGGTGGTGAGCGTCGCCGCGTGGAGATTGCACGCGCACTGGCCACGAATCCGCGCTTCATCCTGCTGGATGAGCCATTTGCCGGCATTGACCCAATCGCCGTGATCGAAATTCAGCGCATCATCAGCTTCCTGAAGGAGCGCGGCATTGGTGTCTTGATTACCGATCACAATGTGCGTGAAACACTGGGCATCTGTGACCACGCGTTCATCATCAGCGATGGCACAGTGCTGGCACAGGGAACGCCGCAGGAGATTGTCGAAAATCCGGACGTGCGCCGGGTATACCTCGGCGAACATTTCCGGATGTAGACCTTCCCTGCAGCGTCATCAATAACAACAAGGGTCGAGAGAGCAAGAGGGGTACAACGTTGAAGCCAAGTTTGTCACTGCGGGTCTCACAGCATCTGGCGTTGACGCCGCAACTTCAACAATCTATTCGACTGCTGCAGCTGTCGACCCTGGAGCTTTCTCAGGAAGTCGAGCAAATGCTCGACGAGAACCCCTTTCTCGAACTTTCCGCCGAAGAGGTAGAGCGCGAGGCCTTCGGGGTGGAGCATGCAAATTCCGCGCCAGAGCCGGATGTGCATGCCAGTGACGAGACTTATTTTTCTGTAGCTGATAGCGCAGTATCCATCAGCGCTGAAGGCCAAAAAGACGCTGAAACACCTGCCGCAGAAACTGCGGATTTGCCCCAGGATTGGGAGGGCGAAGGCAGCGTGGACATGGGCTCCTTCGATGACGCGGAATGGGGCAGTGAAGCCCCCGCACGCGGCAAGCGCAATGAGGACGAGGATGCCCCTTCTGCACTGGAGCTGGCCAGCTGCCATGAATCCCTGACCGACCATCTGCACCAGCAGGCCCTGTCGCTGCGCCTGTCGGAAGTGCAGCGCTGCGCACTGCGCTTTCTGATTGAAAACCTCAACGACGACGGCTATCTGGAGGACTCGCTCGAAGAGCTGGCCATCGGTCTGGCAGGCAGCGAGGACGTGGAGCAGCTCGAGGAGCTGATGCACCACTTCACGGTGGCGCTGCGCCTGCTGCAGTCGCTGGAGCCTGTGGGCGTGGGCGCGCGCGATCTGGCCGAGTGCCTGCGCCTGCAGCTGCGCTACCTGCAGGAGCAGGATGCCGATGACCCCGTGCTGATCGATGCGGCCCTGCAGTTGTGTGCCCAGCCACTGGACATGCTGGCGCGGCGCGATGTGCGCAAGCTCATGCAGGCCTGCGGTCTGCCCGAGGCCCGAGTGCGTGCGGCGCTGGGGCTGATTGCGCGGCTGGAGCCCAAGCCCGGACGCCGTTTTGCCGACGTGGAGCGGCATGTGATCGTGCCCGACGTGATCGTGCAGAAAACGAACAGCAAGGGGGGCGATGGCCTGATGCAGTTCAGCGTGCAGCTCAACCCCGATGTGATGCCCCGCCTGCGTGTGCACGAGGTCTATGCCGGGGCACTGCGCGGGCACAAGGGCAGCGAAGGCCATGCCATGCTGCAGCAGCGCCTGCAGGAGGCGCGCTGGTTCATCAAGAACGTGCAGCAGCGCTTTGACACCATCCTGCGCGTGTCCAAGGCCATTGTGGAGCGGCAGAAGAACTTCTTCATCCACGGCGAGCTGGCCATGCGCCCGCTGGTGCTGCGCGATATTGCCGATGAGCTGGGACTGCACGAATCCACCATCAGCCGTGTGACCACGGCCAAGTACATGTCCACGCCCCACGGCACCTATGAGCTGAAGTTCTTCTTCGGTTCCGGCCTGGGTACAGAGACGGGCGGCAATGCCTCGAGCACGGCGGTGCGTGCGCTGATCAAGCAGTTTGTGAGTGCCGAGAACCCCAAGAAACCGCTGTCTGACAGCCAGATTGCCGAGATGCTCAAGGAGCAGGGCATCGAGTGTGCACGGCGCACGGTGGCGAAATATCGGGAGGCGCTGAAAATTGCGCCAGCAAATTTGAGAAAAGAGTTGTAAGCGAACGGAGCAACCCGTTGGCTTTGTATTGGTTTGTCCGGGGCGATTGGCTAAGCTGGTGAGCGCTCGCTAGAATCGCGCGGATATTACGGTTATTACTTATGCGCTGCCTGCGGGCAGCGTTTTGTTTTTTGCTCGTAACCCTGTTGAGTGCCCTGCGCTCGGAGAACCAACATGCAACAACGTCGTCATACCCTCTTGGCTATCGGTGCAGCCGCATTGGCCGCTTTTGGTACTTTTGCACCCGCCGTGCATGCGCAGGACAAGCCCAAGGTGGCGCTGGTCATGAAGTCGCTGGCCAATGAGTTCTTCCGCACCATGGAAGACGGTGCCAAGGCACACAACAAGGAGCACAACAACTACGTGCTGCTGAGCAACGGCATCAAGAACGAGACGGACACTGCTGCACAGATCAAGATGGTCGAGCAGATGGTGGCGCAGAAGGCCGATGCCATCGTGATCGCGCCTGCAGACTCCAAGGCACTGGTGCCCGTGTTGAAGAACGCCGTGGACAAGGGCGTGATCGTGGTGAACATCGACAACCGCCTGGACCCCGAAGCGCTCAAGGAAAAGCACCTGAACATTCCTTTTGTCGGTCCCGACAATCGCTATGGTGCCAAGCTGGTGGGCGACTATCTGGCCCAGCAGCTCAAGGCGGGTGACAAGGTTGGCATCATCGAAGGCGTGTCCACCACCACCAATGCCCAGCAGCGCACCGCCGGCTTCAAGGACGCCATGGATGCTGCCAAGATGAACATCGTGGGCATTCAGTCCGGCAACTGGGAAATTGCCAACGGCAACACCGTGGCCGCCGGCATGATGCGTGAGAACCCCGATCTGAAGGCCCTGCTGGCCGGTAACGATTCCATGGCTCTGGGCGCTGTGGCGGCTGTCAAGGCTGCAGGCAAGACAGGCAAGGTGCTGGTCGTGGGTTACGACAACATCCAGGCCATCAAGCCCCTGCTCAAGGACGGCCGCGTGCTGGCCACTGCTGACCAGTTTGCTGCCAAGCAGGCTGCTTTCGGTATCGATGTGGCCCTGAAGGCCATCAAGGACAAGACACCCCAGGCCCAGCTGCCTGCTGAAGTCAAAACCGACGTGGTTTTGGTGACGAAGTAAGAGGCGGCCATGGCACACCCCACTCCTGCAGACCACGGTCAGGTGGTCATGCGGCTTGAAGGCATCGGCAAGGACTATGGTGATAGCACCGTGCTCGATGGCGTGAGCCTGGACCTGCGCGCTGGCGAAGTGCTGGCGCTGACGGGCGAGAACGGCGCAGGCAAGAGCACATGTTCCAAGATCATGTGCGGCCTGGTGCATGCATCGCGCGGCCAGATGACGCTGATGGGCAAGTCTTTTGCACCCGTGTCACGTACAGACGCAGAGCGTCAGGGCGTGCGCATGGTGCTGCAGGAGCTGGGGTTGGTGAACACATTGACGGTGGCCGAGAACCTGTTGCTCGACCGCCTGCCCCACCGCTTTGGCATGGTGGATCGCAAGCGTCTGCATGAAATGGCGCGCGAGCAGCTGGCCAAGATGGGGTTGGACCATATTGATCCACGTACCAAGGTGTCCGAGCTGGGCATCGGCATGCAGCAGATGGTGGAAATCGCGCGCAACCTGCGTGATGGCAACCGCGTGCTGGTGCTCGATGAACCCACGGCTATGCTGACGGCCAAGGAAATCGAACACCTGTTTGCACAGATTGACCTGATGAAGGCGCAGGGCGTGGCGTTGGTCTACGTCTCGCACCGTCTGGAAGAGCTGCAGCGTGTGGCCGAGCGTGTGGCCGTGCTGCGCGATGGCCGTCTGGTGGATGTGCTGCCCATGCAGGGCCTGTCCGAAGCCAAGCTGGTGGAGCGCATGGTCGGCCGCCACGTGGAAACACTGGACGAAAAGCCACGCCGCAAGGCTGGCCCTGTGCTGCTGCGTGCGGAAGGCATGTCGCGCGGCGATGTGGTCAAGAACGTGAGCCTGGAACTGCACGCTGGCGAAGTGCTGGGCGTGGCAGGTCTGGTGGGCGCGGGCCGCACGGAGCTGCTGCGTCTGCTGTACGGCGCGGACAAGGCCGACAGCGGCTCCATCGAGCTGACTGGTCAGCACCCTGACCAGCAGGCACAGACGGTGACTCCCAACTGGCGCAGTCCCATGCAGGCCGTGCGCGCCGGCATTGCCTTGATTACCGAAGACCGCAAGGCCCAGGGCCTGCTGCTGCCCCAGTCCATCCGCGTGAATACCTCGTTGAGCCATATGCGCTCCGTGTCCGCAGGCGGCTGGCTCAACCGCAGCCGCGAAGCGCAGCTGGCCAAGCAAATGGTGCAGCGCCTGCGTGTGCGCTCCTTCAATGCTGAGCAGCCCGTGGGCACGCTCAGTGGCGGCAATCAGCAGAAAGTGATTTTTGCGCGCTGGCTGCACCGGGACTGCCCAGTGGTGCTGCTGGATGAACCAACCCGCGGCGTGGACGTGGGCGCGCGCTCCGACCTGTACGCCGAAATCAACACCATGACCCACCAGGGCAAGGCCGTGATGGTGGTGTCCAGCGATCTGCGCGAGCTCATGGAGCTGTGTGACCGCATTGCCGTGATGCACCAGGGCCGTCTGGTGGCGACGTTCGAGCGTGGCCAGTGGTCGCAGCAAGCCTTGCTGGCTGCCGCATTTGGTGACGTTACTGAAGAAACTGCTGCAGCCACTGCGGCCTAAACAACGATTCAATACGCATGTCTTCCCCTGCTTCTCATCCAGAAAAAGTACATAGTCCATGGCGCCAGGAAATGGGCACGTACATCGGCCTGATCGTGGTGCTGGTGGCCATGGTGGCGCTGTTCAGCTCGCTGTCGGACTTCTTTTTTACGACCGATACCCTGCTGTCGATTGCCAATGAAATTCCTGCGCTGGCCGTGATGGCCGTGGGCATGACCTTCATTCTGATCATTGCCGGCATTGACCTGTCGGTGGGCTCCGTGCTGGCGCTGAGTGCCGCCGCTGCTGCTGCTGCCATGCTGCAGTGGGGCTGGGGGCCATGGGGCGCAGCCGTGCTGGGCCTGCTGGTGGGCGTGGTCTGCGGCACGATTACCGGTGGTATTTCCGTAGCCTGGCAGCTGCCCAGCTTCATTGTTTCGCTGGGCATGCTTGAAGCCGTGCGCGGTGGCGCCTATCTGGTGACCGATTCGCGCACCCAGTATGTGGGTGATGCCATGGGCGGTCTGGCGACGCCTTGGCTGGGTGGGCTGTCGGCCTCGTTCTTCATTGCCATTGTGGTGGTCATCGTCGGCCAGCTCATCCTCTCGCGCACCGTGTTTGGCCGCTATGTGGTGGGCATTGGTACGAACGAAGAAGCCATGCGTCTGGCCGGTGTGGACCCACGCCCCATCCGCATCATCGTGTTTGCGGCCATGGGCTTTCTGGCGGCGCTGGCAGGTCTGATGCAGTCGGCCCGCCTGGAAGCAGCGGACCCCAATGCCGGTGCCGGCATGGAACTGCAGGTGATTGCTGCCGTGGTGATCGGTGGCACCAGCCTGATGGGCGGCCGTGGCTCGGTCATCAACACTTTCTTTGGTGTGCTCATCATCGCCGTGCTGGAAGCCGGTCTGGCCCAGATTGGTGCCAGCGAGCCCAGCAAGCGCATCATCACCGGTGTGGTGATTGTGGTGGCCGTGGTGGTGGACACCATCCGCCAGCGTCGCAGCGCACGCAAGCACTGAGAAGGGCAGCGTCATGACATCCAAGACCCGTATCGTGGTGCTGGGCAGCCTGAACATGGATGTGGTGCTGCGTTGCGACACCATGCCTGCACGCGGTGAAACCGTGCATGCCCGGAGCCTGAGCTACATCCCCGGCGGCAAGGGTGGCAACCAGGCCGTGGCCTGTGTGCGCCACGGCGCGCAAGTGGCGCTGGTCGGCGCTGTGGGCCGTGATGCCCATGGCGAGGTGCTGCGCAATGCGCTGGTGCAGGACGGCATCGATGTGTCCCATGTGGCCGTGCATGACGGTGTGGCCACCGGCTCTGCCGTGGTGATGGTGGAGCAGGATGGCAGCAACCGCATCGCCGTGATTCCTGGCGCCAATGCGCTGGCGGATCTGCCTGCCAACTTTGCTGAGATTCTGAAGGCCAGCGACTTTCTGGTGGCGCAGTTTGAAACGCCGCTGGACGTGCTGGACCGCGCGATGGCTGTGGCGCACGCAGTGGGCTGCAAGGTGGTGCTCAACCCCTCGCCTGTGAAGGCCGTGCCCAGCGCATGGTGGCCCTTGATCGACACCCTGGTGGTGAACGAACATGAAGCGGCCGAACTGTCTGGCAAGGCCGTGACCGATGCGCCCAGCGCGTTGGTGGCGGCGCAATATTTCCTGGCCCAGGGTGTGGGCCGTGTGGTGGTCACTTTGGGCAGCCAGGGCGCTCTGGCGCTGGATGCGTCGGGTCATAGCGTGCATCCAGCGCCCAAAGTGCATGTGGTGGACACCACGTCTGCCGGTGACACTTTCCTGGGCACCATGACTGCGCGTCTGGGTGAAGGCTGCACGCTGGCCCAAGCCGTGGAGTGGGCCATCAAGGCCGCTGCCCTGTGCATTGGCCGTGCTGGCGCACAGCCGTCCATTCCCCAGCGCAACGAGGTAGAAGCTCCATGAAAAAAACCAAACTCCTGAACGCAGCGCTGTCGCACCTGGTGGCGCAGCTGGGCCATAACGACATGATCGTGGTGGGGGATGCCGGCCTGCCCGTGCCCCCCGGCGTGCCCTGCATTGATCTGGCCGTGATGCGTGGCCTGCCCCGCATTGAGCAAGTGCTGGAAGCGCTGGAGAGCGAGATGCAGGTCGAGCGCATGGTGCTGGCCAGCGAGACGCTGGCAGCCACCGATGGTCACATGCCCGGCTGGCTGCCTGCCGCCTGGCGTGATCTGCCGGTGGAGGCGGTATCGCACGAAGCCTTCAAGCAGCGCAATGCCAATGCCCGCGCCGTGATCCGCACGGGCGAATGCACGCCGTACGCGAATGTGATGCTGGTGGCGGGCGTGGCGTTCTAAACCAACGCAGCAGCTGTAAAAATATAGCTGCTTGCGCTTGTGTAGATTGGGTTTCGATATCTTTTGTGGTCGAAATGCAGTACTGACAAGCGCAAGCAGCTATTTTTATTTCCAAAGCGGTGTCACACCCTGTGGCCTGCAGCACTTGTGCCGGACAGGGTTTGGCCGTGCAATAGGCGCGTGCAGCCTCGGCATTTCTGAGTGACAGCGCTTGAAACGACCAAGTGCGCGTATGCTTGAACGCATCTTATGAATCAACTGCATCTGTTTTTACCCTGCGCCGCTGGCGTTGAGGGCTATCTGGCCGACGAAGTGCGTGCCATCACCGGCGTGGGCAATGACGATG
>JAEZZU010000356.1 GCA_023418355.1 Pseudomonadota bacterium
CGACTACACCGTGGTCATCGTCACGCACAACATGCAGCAGGCCGCGCGCTGCAGCGACTACACGGCCTATATGTACCTGGGGGATCTGATGGAGTTCGGCGAGACGGAGCAGATGTTCTTCAAGCCCCAGCGCCGTGAAACCGAAGACTACATCACGGGCCGCTTTGGCTGAGCCCCAAGGAGACAGTCATGACAGACAAACACTTATCCACCCAATTTGACAGCGAGCTCAACCGCATCTCTTCGCGGGTGATGGAGCTGGGCGGTCTGGTGGAGCGCCAGATCAGCCAGGCCGTCTATGCGCTGACCCAGTTCAACCTGGAAGCCGTGGACCAGGTCTCCAGCATGGAAGAGCGCGTGAATGCCATGGAGGTGGAGATTGACTATGAAATTGCCTCCATCATCGGTCGCCGCCAGCCCACGGCGCGCGATCTGCGCATGCTGATGGCCTTTTCCAAGGTCACTGCCAATCTGGAGCGCATGGGCGACGAGGCCCACAAGATGGCGCGCATGGTGCAGTCCATCATCGAAAGTGGCGCAGCGCGTGCCCTGCCTTCCAGCGAGCTGCGCGTGGCGGCAGAGATGGCCTCTGCCATGCTGCGCAAGGCGCTGGATGCGCTGGCGCGGCTGGACACCAAGGCAGCGCTGACCATCTTGAAGGAAGATGATCTGATCGATGAAGAGTTTGATGGCTTTGTGCGCAAACTCATCACCTACATGATGGAAGACCCGCGCAAGATTTCCGCGAGCCTGGACCTGCTGTTCCTGGCCAAGGCCATCGAGCGCATCGGCGACCACTCCAAGAATGTGGCCGAGCTCATCATCTATCTGGTGGAGGGCAAGGACATACGCCACCAGTCCATGGAAGCCATTGAATCTGCCGTGCGTTGAGGGCCTGACACGATGAAGAAATTGCCACAGGTACTGATTGTGGAAGACGAACCCGCAATTGCCGAACTGATTGCCGTGAACCTGCGCCACAACGGTTTTACGCCGGTCTGGGCCGAAGACGGCGTCAGTGCGCAGCGTGAGCTGGATGCTGCGCTGCCCGATGTCATCCTGCTGGACTGGATGCTGCCCGGTGGCTCCAGCGGCCTGAATCTGGCGCGCAAGTGGCGTGCCGATGCGCGCAGCAAGCAGGTGCCGATCATCATGCTGACTGCGCGTGGTGATGAGCCTGACAAGATTGCCGGGCTGGATGCCGGAGCGGACGACTACGTCACCAAGCCCTTTTCCACCCAGGAATTGCTGGCACGCATCCGCGCCGTGCTGCGCCGCCGTCAGCCGGAGCTGGAAGCCCAGCGCATACAGGTAGGGGAGCTGGTGCTGGATGCCAATACCCACCGCGTGAGCTATGGCGAGGAGCCACTGAAGCTGGGGCCGACCGAGTTCAAGCTGCTCAGCCACCTGATGCGCCACCCCGAGCGTGTGCACAGCCGCGGGCAGTTGCTGGACAAGGTCTGGGGGGACCAGGTGTTTATTGAGGAGCGCACGGTGGATGTGCACATCAAGCGCCTGCGCGAAGCACTGGGCGAAGCCGGCAAGATGGTGGAAACCGTGCGTGGTGCAGGCTACCGCCTGAGCGCTGGCACATCGCAGGCGTAAAGGCAAAGTTCATCATGCTGCTGCGATGGCTGATCTTGCTGCTGGTGCAGGCTGCACTGGCAGGGCTGGGGTTCTGGGTATTCGGCCCATGGGGCGCAGCCGGCGGTGCGGTGCTGGCTGCATGGCTGTGCCTGCTGTGGGACCAGTGGCAGGTGCAACGCCTGCGCCGCTGGCTGATGGCCGGGGAGTTTTCCGCCGCCAGTGGGCTGCGTGGCAGCTGGGCCATGGTCAGCACCTATGTGCGCCGTGCCGTGCGCTCGCGCGAGCAGGCAGTGGCCTCTGCCGAGCAGCGTGTGTCAGACATTCTGGATGCGCTGCAGGCCAGCCCCAATGGCCTGGTGCTGCTGGATGCGCGCGGTCACATCGAATGGTGCAACCAGATGGCCGAGCGCCACTTTGGCTTTGAAGCGCAGCGCGATCTGGGGCAGGCCATTGGCAATTTGGTGCGCGACCCGGCGTTCAGCAGCTACTGGTCCGGGCAGGACTTTGCCAACCCCATCGTCATGCAGGGGCGGGAGAGTTCGGCCTCGCGGCCCGTGCGGCTGTCGGTGCACATCTACCCCTATGGCGATGGGCGCTACCTGATGCTGGCGCGGGACATCACCCAGCTGGAACAGGCCGAAGCCATGCGGCGCGACTTTGTGGCCAATGTCTCGCACGAAATCCGCACACCGCTGACGGTGCTGGTGGGCTTTATCGAAACCCTGCAGACACTGGCGCTGAGTGAGGAGGAGCGCCAGCACTACCTGCACCTGATGGCGCAGCAGGCCGGGCGCATGCAGAACCTGGTGCAGGACTTGCTCATGCTCTCGCGCCTGGAAGGTAGCCCCCTGCCCGGCTATGACGACTGGGTGCCTGTGGCCCAGCTCATGCGCCAGTGTGAGGTGGAGGCGCAGGCCCTGTCCAAGGTGCTGACCAAAAGCAGCCAGAACCCGCACGTGCTGGCTTTCCCGCAGGATGGGGACGAAGGCATGGGGCTGCAGATTGCAGGCATTCAGGCGGAAATCCTCAGCGCCTTTTCCAACCTCATCAGCAATGCCCTGCGCTATACGCCGGCAGGTGGTCATGTGCAGGTACAGTGGGATGTGCTGCCAGATGGCAGTGCGCGCTTTTCCGTCAAGGACTCCGGCCCCGGCATTGATGCGGCACACATCCACCGCCTGACCGAGCGCTTTTACCGCGTGGACCGTAGCCGCTCACGCGATACGGGGGGCACGGGCCTGGGGCTGGCCATTGTCAAGCATGCCCTGCAGCGCCACGGTGCCAAGCTGGAAGTGCAAAGCCAGCTGGGGCAGGGGGCGACCTTCAGCGCGGTGTTCCCGGCGCAGCGCCTGCGTCGCACCAAGGCCGCATGAACGACAAGGGCTGCATGAAGCAGCCCTTGTTCTAGTGCCGATGCGCCAGCAGCACGCGGCGCATGAGATAAATAAAAATAATAGCTACCAGCGCAAGTGAAACGCCACTTCCAATCCAGAATGGTGTTGGATTCGTTGACCAGAGCGCGCTGGTTGCTTCATTTTTGTAAGCAAGCCAGTATCCGCCCGCCAGGCCGCCACCCCACAGCAGGCCGCAGTAGACGATCAGCGGCGCCACAGTCACACGCCAGCAGCGCAGCAAAAAGATGCATACGCACTGGATGCTGTCGGACGCATGGTAGAGCGCTACCCACAGCAGCAGCGCAGAGGTCAGCGCCACCACGCCGGGGTCGGCTGTGTAGATCTGGGGCAGGGCGGCGCGCGCCAGCAGCAGGGTTCCGGAGAGCACCAGTCCACTGATGGCAGCGATCTTCAACCCCGTCCACGCCAGCTTTTGTGCCTGTGCCTCATTGCCAGTGCCGCGCCACCAGCTCACGCGGGCGCTGATGGCAATGCCCAGCGACAGCGGCACCATGTAGCACACGGCGGCCAGGTTGGCGGCAATCTGGTGGCTGGCGGCAGACAGTGCGCCCTGTCGCGCTACAAACAGGGCGACCAGGGTGAACGAGGTCACTTCCACCAGAATCGACAGGCCCGCAGGCACACCCAGGCGCAAAAATGCGGCCAGACGCTTGAAGTTCGGCGCTTCCATGCGCTGCCACAGCTGCAAAGGCGCATAGAGCTTCTGGCGGCGCATCAGCACGATGGCGACGATGGCAATCGCATAGTCCACCAGCAGTGTGGCCCAGGCGCAGCCGGCAGCGCCCTGTGGCTCCAGCCCCCAGCCGCCGAAGGTGAACCAGATGGACAGCGGCACTTTCAGCACCAGTGCGCCGACCTGCAGCCAGGTCACCAGCTGCGGATGGCCCAGCGCCTGATTGAGCGTGGTGTAGAGGCGAAAGAACATGGCCGAAGGCAAGGCCCAGCCCACGATGATGAGGTAGGTGCGCACGTCGGCCTGCATGCTCTCGGGCACTTCCGTCCAGTGCAGGATGGGGTCTGGAAACACCAGAATCACCATGCCCAGCACGGTAAAGCCCAGGGCCAGGTACAGGGACTGGCGAAACGATGCGCCAATGGCTGCGGTCTCTCCGCGCCCGTGCTGCTCGGCCCAGATGGGCAGCAGTGCCTGCAGCACGCCCATGAGCGATACGTAAACACTCACAAACAAGGCGGAGGCCACCGACAGGGCAGCCAGTGCATCGGCGGAATAGCGGCCTGCGACGATGGTGTCGGTCACGCCAAAGGCCATGACGGCCAGTTGCCCTGCCAGCACCGTGCCCGCATGCCGCGCAATGGTGGCAAGTTCATGCATGACGGAAAGCTTTCTTGCCCGTTCAGGGCTTGCGGCGCAGCACCATCAGGTGGTCACGGCGGTCGGTGGGGCGCATCACACGGGCTTGCAGCAGCCAGTCCTGTGTCTGCTCTGCAGGCAGTGCCGACCAGGCTGCAGGCTCGGCAATCATCCAGTCGCAGTGCTGGGCTGCATCCCTGTCGTTGCCGAGGCCACGCTGCAGCTGCCAGTCCGTGTAGTGGCGCATGGCGGTGGTGAGAGCGGGGTCAAAGCCCAGCGTCTGCACGCATTGCACCTGTGCAGGAATGTGCTGGCGCAGGGCCTGAATGTGCGGGCCGTAGCTGCGGCCATAGTCCAGCATGGGCAGCCACAGTGTCATGAGCAGCACCCAGCCCAGCACCGTGCCGCCTGCGGGCACGGCCAGACTTTTCCAGATGGCGGCGCGGTGGCGGCGGGTGCGCCATGCCACCAGCAGCAGCCAGGCGGCTGTGGCCGCTACGGCGATCAGGAAGGGGAACAGCGCAAACGAAGGTTCAAAGCCAATGGCCAGGCGCTGCACGTTGGCTGCGGGCTTAGCGGGAATGCCGGTCTGCACCGAAATCCAGACCACCCAGATCGTGATGGCCGAGACGGTGAAGAAAAACAGCGTCAGCCAGTCAATCAGTGCCCCAAGGCTGCGCTTGAAGGTTGGCAGGGCAAAGGCCGCCAGCGTGGCTGCGGCAGGCAGCGACAGAATCAGTGCACGGTCGCCTTCTGCGGTGAACAGCGTGCAAAACAGCGCAATCAGCCACATCCACAGCGGCCATGCAATATGCGGGTTGCGTGCAGGCTGCTGCAGCTGTCGGCGCCAGCACCACAGCGCCCACAGCGCCAGAGGCCAGGTGGGCCAGCTGAACCAGATCAGCAGCCGGGCCATGCTCTGCCAGTCCTTGCCCTGCTGCCAGGGATTGATCAGCCGGTATTCCCACTGCCCCAGCGCCCAGGCAGCAGCAGCAGCCACGGCCATGGACACGGCCCACCACGCGGCCCAGCTGTAGCGCTGCGAAAGCTTGGGGGTGCGCACGAAAAGGGCCATGGCAATGGCGCCTGCCCCCAGCAGCATGGCCATGGCAGGTGCGCCCGCCAGTGCCAGCGCCAGCGTGCCCGTCATGGCGGCGATGGCTGAGAGTCTGGGCTGCCACCACATGGAGGCTGCTGCAAAAAACACCACGCAGGCAGCGCTCAGTTGCGTCAGCGTATGGCTGGTTTCGTGCGAAAACTGCGCCAGACCCAGGCAGGCCAGCAGGGCCAGCAGGCCGCCATCGGCCAGTGCGCGGGCATAGTCCGTGGGCGAGGCTTCACCGCCGAACGCAAAGGCCACAGGCTGTGCGCCGGGTGTGCGCGCCAGGCTGAAGACCGCGCGCCACGCGCACAGCAAGGCCAGCACCAGCAGCAGCATGAAGGGCAGGCGAACCACCAGATCCGCAGGCATGGCCGCTGGCAGCAGTTTGAGTGCCCACGCCCCCAGCCAGTACTGCAGCAGGCCCGGGTTTTCAGGCATCAACCCGTCCAGCAGGGGGCGAGTCCATGTGGATTCCCCCTGTGCCATGGCCTGCATGTAGCCAAAGGCTGCAATATCGACATCACGCCACGGCTCCCGGCCGACGAAACCAGCAAGAATATAAGTGGCGCACAGCAGCAGCATGATCCAGCGGGGCAGGCTGCGGACGGCGTTCTGGGCAACGATGGCGGGTGAGGGCGGATTCATGGATAACAACAGCTGGCAGTGCTGCACAGGCTGCGCTGCCGTCAGAAAGGCTAAAAGCTAATAGATGCCAAGCATGCCATGACTGCTGCGACTGTGCAGTCACCGGGTGCATGCTTGCTGTATGCGCAAGGCAAGAAAAAAGGCAGCCTGGTTGCCCGGGCTGCCTTTTGGCGGGGAAGTAAAAAAATTACTTCTTGCCGAAGCGGTTGCGGAAACGCTCCACACGGCCGCCCATGTTGTCCACCGACTTTTGAGTGCCGGTGTAGAAGGGGTGCGACTCAGAAGTGGTATCCAGCTTGAACAGAGGATATTCCTTACCTTCGAAAGTTTCGGTTTCCTTGGAGGGCACGCAAGAACGTGTCACGAACTTGAAACCGTTGGACATGTCCACGAACAGAACTTCGCGGTAATCGGGATGGATGCCGTCTTTCATGATCTTCCTTTAGCAAGTGCGGCAGCCGTATCAGACCTGAAGCAACCATTGCTTCAAAACAATCCAACATACTTACCGCAGAAAAAAGCCCCTCATTATAGCTTGAGGGGCCGAACATCTGCACAGCAGACAGGCGGATTAACCGCCGCGACGCATCATGTCGAAGAACTCGACATTGTTCTTGGTCTGCTTCATGTTCTTCATCATGAGCTCCATGGCTTCGATTTCGTCCATGTTGTACATGAATTGACGCAGGATGCGGGTCTTTTGCAGCACTTCGGGCGACAGCAGCAGTTCTTCGCGGCGAGTGCCCGACTTGGACAGCTCGATCGCAGGGAACACGCGCTTTTCGTACAGGCGGCGGCTCAGATGGATTTCGCAGTTGCCTGTGCCCTTGAATTCTTCAAAGATCACTTCGTCCATGCGCGAGCCGGTGTCGACCAGTGCGGTGGCGATGATGGTCAGCGAGCCGCCTTCTTCCACATTGCGCGCTGCGCCGAAGAAGCGCTTGGGGCGATGCAGGGCGTTGGAGTCCACACCACCGGAGAGCACCTTGCCCGACGAAGGCACGACGTTGTTGTACGCACGGGCCAGGCGGGTGATGGAGTCCAGCAGAATCACCACGTCCTTCTTCAGTTCGACCAGACGCTTGGCGCGCTCGATCACCATCTCGGCCACGTGTACGTGGCGGGTGGCGGGTTCGTCGAAGGTCGAAGCAATGATTTCGCCGCGCACCGAGCGCTGCATTTCAGTCACTTCTTCAGGGCGCTCGTCCACCAGCAGCACCATCAGGTGAACGTCGGGGTTGTTGGCCGTGATGGCGTGGGCAATGTGCTGCATCATCATGGTTTTGCCGCTCTTGGGAGGGGCAACGATCAGCGCACGCTGACCACGACCGATAGGGGCGATGATGTCGATGATGCGGCCGGTGATGTTCTCTTCGGACTTGATCTCGCGCTCGAGCTTCATCTGTTCCTTGGGGAACAGAGGAGTCAAGTTCTCGAACATCACCTTGTGCTTGTTCGATTCAGGAGAGTTGCCGTTGACCTTGTCCAGCTTGGTCAGGGCGAAGTAGCGCTCACCATCCTTGGGGGTGCGCACTTCGCCTTCGATCATGTCGCCGGTGTGCAGGTTGAAGCGGCGCACCTGGCTGGGGAGATATAGATATCGTCGGTGCTTGCAGTGAAGCTGGTGTCGGGGCTGCGCAGAAAGCCGAAGCCGTCGGGCAGGATTTCCAGCACGCCGTCAGCAAATACTTGTTCACCAGCCTTAGCGCGCTTTTTGATGATGGCAAACATCAATTCTTGTTTGCGCATGCGGCCGGTATTTTCAATGCCTAATTCTTCGGCCTGCTTCAACACTTCAGACACGTGCAGTGCCTTGAGTTCGTTAAGGTGCATCTGGAGTTACTCCTAGCGGAGTTCAAAGAAATCTGGGGAGGTGGCGAATGCCAGAGTATTCGGCGGAAAGCGCAGTACGTCGATGGCTTGCCAAGATGATCAGGAGCGGACGCCCATGCATTGGGCCGTGATCAGTAGCCTGATTATGACAGGAAAAGAAAGCAAATTGCACGCGCATTGGCTGTGGGGCAATTTGCACTGATCTTGAGAGAAAGAAAAGCAGGGCGTTGGACGCAAAAAAGCCGGAGCTGCAGTGCGCAGGCTCCGGCTGTGCCCATTAAGCGATTTGCTGGTCGATGAAGGCAGTCAGCTGGGGCTTGGCCATGGCGCCAACCTTGGTAGCCACCAGTTCACCGTTCTTGAACACCATCAGTGTGGGGATGCCGCGGATACCGAACTTGGCGGGAATTTCGCGGTTTTCGTCCACATTGACCTTGGCGATGGTGATCTTGCCTGCATAAGCCTGGGCTACGTCGTCCAGAATGGGGGCAATCATCTTGCAGGGACCGCACCATTCGGCCCAGAAGTCCACCAGCACGGTAGTGCCGGGCTGCAGCACGTCAGCTTCAAAGCTGGCGTCGGTGACATGCTTGATGAGTTCGCTTGCCATGGAGAGGTTTCCTTGAGATTGGGGTCTATGTAGTGTGCTGCGCACGGCGGCTGCCGCACGCGAAAAACTCCGTCAATTGTGACAGAAACAAAAGTCCGGATACCTGTTAAGGGCTGGGCTTGTGCCAATGTCGTCCATAGCTGCTGACAATGCTTTGCGAAGTGTGTGCTGCTTGCACATGGGCTGGATGCAGCATGGGCCTTGTGTCTGGCGGTATGCTGCACGCCCTTTGGCGTTTTGCGTCGTTGTTATTAGTTGAAAGATCAGGGTTGTGTATGTCTGTTGCCGTTCTGCCACCATTGCAGTGTGAGGTTGCCATTGTCGGAGCTGGCCCGGCGGGGCTGATGGCTGCCGAGCAACTGTCTGCTCGGGGCGTTTCCGTGCATGTGTTTGATGGCAAGGCATCGGTGGGGCGCAAGTTTCTGCTGGCAGGCAAAGGCGGGCTGAACCTCACGCACTCTGAAGCTTTTGAACGCTTTGTGCAGCGCTATGGCGAGTCACAGCCCATGCTGCAGCCGCTGCTGCAGGACTTTGGTGCGGACCAGCTGCGTGCCTGGGCGGAAGGTCTGGGCATTGGTACTTTTGTCGGCACATCGGGCCGTGTATTCCCCACGGAGATGAAGGCGGCACCCCTGCTGCGCACCTGGCTGGCACGCCTGCGTGCGCAGGGCGTGGTGTTCCACATGCGCCATCTGTGGAAGGGCTGGGACGATGCCAACACCCTGCTGATGGAAACGCCCGCAGGCGTGCAGCCGGTGCAGGCCAGGGCCACGTTGCTGGCGCTGGGTGGCGGTAGCTGGGCACGCCTGGGCTCGGATGGCGCATGGGTGCCGCTGCTGCAAGCCAAGGGTGTGCAGGTGGCTGCGCTGCAGTCCACCAATTGCGGCTTTGATGTGGGCGAGCCTGCGGCTGCCATGCCAGAAACGGCAAGCCGCCGTGCTTTTTTCCAGGAACTGGTTGGCAGCAAGCCTGTGCTGCCCAAAGGCTGGAGCGCCTTGTTCACCGAGCGCTACGCGGGCGCGCCGCTCAAGTCGGTGGCGATTCGCTTTACGGACAGTCTGGGGCGCAGCTTTGAGCGCAAGGGCGAGTTTGTGGCCACGGCCACTGGCGTAGAAGGCAGCCTGATTTATGCGCTGTCCAGCCTGCTGCGCGATGAGATTTTGCTCACCGGCAGTGCCACTTTTGAGCTGGATTTGCTGCCAGCCTTCTCACACGAAAAGGTCCTGCAGGAAGTGCGTCACCCCCGTGGCTCGCGCAGCCTGTCCAACCACCTCAAGGGCCGTCTGGGACTGGATGGCGTGAAGCTGGCGCTGCTGTATGAAGTGCTGAGCAAGGAGTCCATGCAGGACCCCGCCAAGCTGGCGCAGGCCATCAAGGCACTGCCCATCACCGTGGTGGCCGCGCGCCCCATGGATGAAGCCATCAGCACCGCCGGTGGCGTGATGTGGGCGGCCATGGATGAGCAGCTGATGTGCAAGGCCCTGCACGGTGTGTTCTGCGCGGGTGAGATGATTGACTGGGAAGCGCCCACGGGCGGCTATCTGCTCACCGCCTGCTTTGCCACCGGCGTGCGTGCCGCGCGCGGCATTCAGGCGTATCTGACTGCATAAGTCATAGCTTCCAGCGCTTGAAATATCTACGTTTCAATGACTTTTCTATTGGAAATGAACGTAAATCAAGCGCTGGCAGCTATTTTTATGAAAGCAAGCCATGCGTGACTGGCTGGAGCGGCATCAGGCGCTGATTTATCTGGCTGCGGTGGCGCTGGCCGCTGGTGCAGCTTTGGCTGTGGAAGGTACGCAGCAGCTGCAGGGGCTGATCAACCCGGCGCTGGGCTTGATGCTCTACCTCACGTTTTTGCAGGTGCCGCTGTCGGCCATGCGCAGCGCTTTCAGCCAGAGGCGTTTTCTGACGGCCTTGCTGGCCACCAACTTCATCGCCATTCCCCTGCTGGTCTGGGTCTTGAGCGGTCTGCTGCCACAGGATGAATTGCTGCGCTTTGGTGCGCTGCTGGTGCTGCTGGCGCCTTGTATTGACTACGTTGTCACCTTTGCGCACATGGGCAAGGCGGATGCTCGCCTGCTGCTGGCTGCCACGCCCCTGTTGCTGCTGCTGCAAATGGTGCTGCTGCCTGTGTATCTGGGCCTGCTGCTGGGGCAGAGCGTTGCTGGGTTGATGCAGCCCGCACCCTTTGTGCAGGCCTTTGTCTGGCTGATTGCCGTGCCGCTGCTGCTGGCCTGGCTCACGCAGCGCTGGGCTGCACGCTCGCGCCAGGGTGAGCGCGTTCAGCACATGCTGGGCATGTTGCCTGTGCCTGCAACGGCCCTGGTGCTGTTTGTCGTGATTGCTGCTGTGGTGCCGCAGCTGGAGGCGGCGCGCAGTGCGGTATGGGCAGTGCTGCCGGTGTATCTGGCTTTTGCCGTGCTGGCACCTGTGGTGGGCTGGCTGGTGGCGCGTTGGTTTCAGCTTGCGCCTGGTGCACTGCGCGCCGTGGCCTTCAGCGGCAGCACGCGCAATGCACTGGTGGTGCTGCCACTGGCACTTGCTGTGCCCGGTGCCATGCCGGTATTGCCTGCAGTCATCGTGACGCAGACGTTGGTGGAGCTGCTCAGCGAGCTGGTCTATGTGCATGTGCTGGCCCGGCTGCGCTGATGCCTGCCTTGCGCAAGTGCTGGTGGAGGTATTGCAAGGGCCATGCACCATCATTGTTTGAGAGTGCTGAGTCCTTTAAGCGCGTCCATCTGAACAAAGCGGCAGACGTACACTGCGCAGTGCAATGTCGACCGTTACTTTTTCTCCCCCATTTCATTCCCCCAGCCAAGTCGAGGCGCAATTGAGAGGCCATGGCTACGCAGTGCTGCAGCCCAGTGATGTAGCGGCCTGGCTCCACTGCGATCTGGCCGCACTGCAAGCCCTGACCGCAGAGTGGGATGACCTGCCGCCTGATGAGTACCTGAAAGATGGAGGCAGCTACCGCTACCGTCGGCACGCCAGTTTTGTGGTGCGAGGGGCGCAGCTGGAATGGGTTGCGCATCGTCCGCACTGGCAGCCTCTGAAGTACAACGCCCTGCATGGTGGAATGCAGCGCTGGTTTGCGCCCATGAAAGCACAGGTGGTGCAGCAGGCTGTCTGGCAGCAGTTAATCACCCGTCTGGCGCAGCTTTCTACGCAATTGTTTGCGCCGTCGACAACCGAGCCCTGCTTTGTGGAAGCGCATCAGTTCCGCATCGATACAGCCAATGGCATAGGGCGACCTACCCCCGAAGGCGCGCACCGGGATGGTGTCGACCTGGTGGCGGTCTTTCTGATTGGCAGACAGGGCATCAAGGGCGGCGAAACGCGCGTGTTTGAAGCGTCTGGCCCGACAGGTATTCGCTTTACGCTGACCGAGCCCTGGACCCTCATGCTGCTCGACGATGCGCGCATGATCCATGAGACCACCCCCATTCAGCCGCTGGACGAGCATGTGTCCGGCACGCGTGACACCTTGGTTATTACGTGCCGCCAGCAGGGTTTTCAGGGGGATGGGGTGTGAGCAAGCCGTGCGCTGGTTAGCCCGTGCGTGAATGAGGGGCGGGGCTGTTGCTCACATGGATGTTCAACAATGTCTGGATGGGACAAAGTGACACACCGGAGTGACACAAAATAGCTGCAAGGGTGTTTCGGGATGATGAACTCTTTGATTGCCAAAGAAATCCCTAGAGAAGTTGACAAGCCTGACCTCGGCACTGGTTTCACAGTTAGGGCTGCTTGGTTCCCCACCTGACCCGGTTGGCTGCTTCCCCATGCGAGGGGGCCTGTCAAGGATCGATTATAGGGGTGTTTGCGTCTCGCGGATGTGACATGTGCAGATAAACATGCCTACGCAGGGCTTGCCAAGCTGTCAGACCGTAGAATCTGCGCCTATGTCTTATCTCGTGCTCGCTCGTAAATACCGTCCCCGTAACTTCGCCGAAATGGTGGGGCAGGAGCACGTCGTGCAGGCGCTGGGCAACGCGCTCACGCAGCAGCGTCTGCACCATGCGTATTTGTTTACTGGTACACGCGGCGTAGGCAAGACCACGGTTTCGCGCATCTTTGCCAAGTCCGTCAATTGCACCGGCCCTGATGGCAAGGGCGGAATCACGGCTACGCCTTGTGGTGTGTGCCCTGCGTGTACTGAAATTGATAGCGGCCGCTTTCCTGACTACATCGAGCTGGACGCGGCTTCCAACCGTGGCGTGGATGAGGTGCAAAGCCTGCTGGAGCAGGCGGTGTACAAGCCCGTGCAGGGGCGCTTCAAGGTCTTCATGATCGACGAGGTGCACATGCTCACCAATACGGCCTTCAACGCCATGTTGAAGACGCTGGAGGAGCCGCCCGAGTACCTCAAGTTTGTGCTGGCCACGACCGATCCGCAGAAGGTGCCGGTCACGGTGCTTTCGCGCTGTCTGCAGTTCAATCTGCGGCCCATGGCCCCCGAGACGGTGTTTGAGCACCTGACACAGGTGCTGGCCAAGGAAAACATTGCGGCTGAGCCCCAGGCGCTCAAGCTGCTCTCGCGTGCGGCGCGTGGTTCCATGCGCGATGCGCTGTCGCTGACCGACCAGGCCATTGCCTTTGGCTGCGGCCAGCTGCAGGAAACTGCCGTGCGCCAGATGCTCGGCAGTGTGGACCGCAGCTATGTGTTTCGTCTGATTGGCGCGCTGGCGCAAGGTGATGGTCGCACGGTGGTGGAAACCGTGGATGCACTGCGCCACAACGGTATCTCTGCCGCTTCGACGCTGGAAGAAATGTCCAGCGTGCTGCAGCGCATGGCGGTGCTGCAGGCTGTACCGGATATGGCCGCCGCCACGGATGCCACAGACCCAGACGCCGTGCAGATGCTGGAACTGGCGCAGGCCATGCCTGCCGATGAAACCCAGCTGCTCTACAGCATCTGTCTGCATGGTCGCCAGGAGCTGGGACTGGCTCCGGACGAATATGCCGCGCTGACCATGGCGCTGTTGCGTCTGCTGGCTTTCAAGCCCCAGGGGCAAGCGGCAGTCGCTGCACCGGCTGAAAAAAAAACACTGAATCTGCCTGAGCTGCCACCCAACCAGCCCAAAACTGAGCCACAGCCACAGCCACAGCCACAGCCACAGCCACAGCCACAGCCTGCAGCGGCCGCTGAGTTGCAGCCTCAGGCAGCGGTGCAGGACGTAGCCGTTCAGGATGTACCTGTAGCGGCAGCACCTGCTGCTGCAGCAGAGCACTTGGCGGCAGCGCCAGTGGAAGCTGCGCCTGCGCCATCTGCGGCACCACAGGATGCGCCACCCCCATGGGAAGAGCTGCCTCCTGAGACCATGGATGCGCCACAGTCCTTCGACAGCCAGGAGCCTCCTGCATGGGTGGATGTGCCCATGGAGGCAGAGCCTTATGCTGCAGCGCCTGTGGCTGCGCCGCAAGCGCCTGCAGCTGCTGAACCTGCGGCCAGCGACATGCTGCAGACCACGCCGCTGGGTGATGCCTGGTATGCGGTGGTCACGCAGCTGGATGAGGCGCAGGCCATCGTGGCGCTGGTGCGTCAGCTGGCCATGCAGGCACAGCTGGTCGCGCGCGAGGGTGGGGTGTGGACGCTGCGTGTGCAGCGCAACTCGCTGAACCAGACGACCACGCGCGAGCGCCTGCTCAAGGCCTTGTCTCAGGTGACGGACTGCACCAGCCTGCATGTGGAAAGCGGTCTGGTGACGGATACGCCTGCCCTGCGCAACAAGGCGCATGCCGAAGCGCGGCAAAAGCAGGCCGAGGCCATTGTGTACAACGACCCCAAGGTGCAGCATCTGGTGCAGAGCCTGGGGGCGACCATCGTGCCCGGTAGCATTCGGCCGGTATAGGTTTAACAGCGAAGAGGTCAGCCCAAGTCATGGCACTATTGGCCTCTTTGATTTTTACGTGACACGTTCAATAAAAGGAAACCAACCATGTTCAACAAAGGACAACTCGCCGGTTTGATGAAGCAAGCTCAGGCCATGCAGGACAACTTGAAGAAGGCACAGGAAGAGCTGGGCAACATCGAAGTCGAAGGTGAGTCGGGTGCTGGCTTGGTCAAGGTGGTGATGACTTGCAAGCACGACGTCAAGCGCGTGACCATTGACCCCAGCCTGCTGGCAGAAGACAAGGACATGCTGGAAGACCTGGTAGCAGCAGCTTTCAACGCCGCGGTGCGCAAGGCAGAAGAAACATCGAACGAAAAGATGTCCAAGCTGACCGCTGGCATGCCCGGTCTGCCCGGTGGCATGAAGTTCCCCTTCTAATTGCAGGGCGCATCAACATGAAGGGAAAGCCATGTGCTTTCCCTTTTTCTTTGGACAGGGACAATGTCAGATCTGCAACCTCTGGACCCGCTGATTCAGGCACTGCGCCGTTTGCCCGGCGTGGGCATCAAGTCTGCGCAGCGCATGGCTTTTCACCTCATGCAGCGCGACCAGGAGGGCGCGCGCGTGCTCTCGCGTGCATTGATGGAGGCGGTGGATTCGGTACAGCACTGCAGCCGCTGCAATACCTTTACGCACAACACCATCTGCCCCATCTGCGAAGACGCCGGGCGTGATGCCGCACGCCTGTGTGTGGTGGAGACCCCGGCCGATCTGGCGGCCATGGAGCGCACAGGGGCCTACCAGGGCTACTACTTTGTACTGATGGGCCGTATCTCGCCCATGGACGGGGTGGGGGCCAAGGACATTGGCCTGCCGCAGCTGCTGCAGCGTGTGACCGATGACAAGGTGCAGGAAGTGATTCTGGCCACCAGCTTTACGACCGAGGGCGAAGCCACGGCACATGCCATCACCGAGCTGCTGCAGGGCCGCCATGTGCAGGTCACGCGCCTGGCGCGCGGCGTGCCTGTGGGCAGTGAGCTGGAATACGTGGATCTGGGCACGATTGCCCACGCGCTGGTGGAGCGCAGATAAGACAACGCCCTGCTGGGCAGGGCGTTGTGGTCAGGGCATCAGCGCAGTTCAGCGCTTTTTCTTGGTGGTCGTGCCATTTTTGGTTTTCTGGGCCACCTTGGTAGAGGCAGGTTTTTTGGTCACAGTCGTCGAACGCGGCTTTTTGGTGGCGCTGGCCTGTCTGTTTTTGCTGCTCTTTTTCTCAGCTGCACTGCCAGCTGTCACGCGCACGGTTTTGTAGACGCTGAGCGACTGGCCCGCCTTGAGCTTGGCGTTGCTGTTGATGGAGTTCCAGCGTGCCAGATTGGCCACCGTCACCCCATTGCGCCTGGCGACGGAAGCCATGGTGTCGCCCTTGCGTACCTTGACGCTGGTGCGCTGGGTGATGGAGGTGATCTCCGGCGCAAAGGCAATCGTGCCGTTGTCGGCAATGTGAGAGGCCACGTCGCCCATGTTCTGGGAGGTGCGCGGCACCATCAGGGCCGAGCCGGCCTTGATCATCATGCGCGGTGGAATGCGGTTCACGCTGCGCAGATCGGCTTCGCTCATGCCCACGCGGTCCGCAGCCTGTGCCACTGTCATGGTGCTGGGGGCGACCCACACGGTCCAGCTGGCGTACTGGTCGTCGTTATAGGCTTCCAGATTGCGCTGAAAGACCTTGGCGTTGTCCCAGGGCAGCAGAATCTGTGTGGTGCCACCCGCAAAGATGGTGGGGCGGTGGAAGGACGGGTTCAGGGCCTTGAAGTCCTCCAGGCGCACGTCTGCCAGGCGCGCGACCAGTTCCACGTCCATGTCGCGCTTGATTTCGACGACCTGGAAGTAGGGGTGGTTCTCGATATAGGGCAGCTCGAGGCTGTATTTTTCCGGCTTGGCAATGATGTTCTTGACGGCCTGCAGCTTGGGTACGTAGTTGCGTGTCTCATTAGGCATGTTCAGCTCGGCATAGCTGGTGCCCAGGCCCTGGCGCTGGTTGCGCTTGATGGCGCGCATCACATTGCCTTCGCCCCAGTTGTAGGCGGCCAGTGCCAGCTGCCAGTCACCAAACATGCCGTAGAGCTTTTCCAGGTAGTCCAGCGCAGCGCGGGTGGAGGCCAGCACGTTGCGGCGGTCATCGCGGAAGGCGTTCTGCGTCAGGTCAAAGTACGAGCCGGTTGCAGGCATGAACTGCCAGATGCCTGCAGCCTTGGCCGTGGAGACAGCCTGCGGGTTGAAGGCACTTTCGATATAGGGCAGCAGCGCCAGTTCCATGGGCATGTTGCGCTGCTCCAGCTCTTCAACAATGTGGAACAGGTACTTGCTCGAGCGCGTGGTCATGCGCTCGATGTAGTCGGGCCGGGAGCTGTACCACTGCTCCTGCACCTGTACGAGTTCATGGTCCAGATCGGGAATGGCAAAGCCGCGGCGAATGCGCTCCCACAGGTCATGGTTGGATTCCAGTGGGACGACTTTGGATGTACCAGCCTTGACGGGGGTAATGGGTTTGAGGGGGCCGTCAAATTGGGCGGGAGGTGAGCTTGCACAGCCAGCGAGCACGGCGACGCTGATGGCAACAAGAAGATGGCGCAAGTTCATCAGAATGCGTTTTTCCATTCGCGCAGCGTGGCAAGCACGCTGGCGGGGTTTTGAGGGTGGGTGTCGGGGCGAAAGCGCAGTGCACTTTGCACGACTTGCTTAACGTCACAACGCAGAAAAGGGTTGATTGCCAGTTCCTGATCCAGCGTGGAAGGCAGCGTAGGCAGCTGCTGCTGGCGCAGGGCTTCGCAATGCGCGCGGTATTGGAGCAAGTCGGCATTGCTTGGTTCCACGGCGCAGGCAAATTTCAGATTGCTCAGCGTGTATTCGTGGGCGCAGGCCACGCGGGTGTTGCCGGGCAGCTGTGCCAGCTGCTGCAGCGAGGCATGCATTTGCTCGGGCGTGCCTTCAAACAGCCGGCCGCAGCCGCCGGAGAACAGGGTGTCGCCGCAAAACAGAATGGGCGCCTGACCCGCAGGCTCGCAATACCAGGCAATGTGACCGCTGGTGTGGCCGGGCACTTCCAGCACGCGCCAGTGCAGGCCCAGCAGCTGCAGCTGGGTGCTGGCATCCACACGGACGACGGGCTCGGGCAGGGTTTCATAAGCCGGGCCGTAGACGGTTGCGCCTGTGGCGCTGCGCAGTTCGTCCACCCCTCCTACATGGTCGGCATGGTGGTGGGTCACTAGAATGGCTTGCAGCTGCAGGCCATGTGTCTGCAGTGCGGCAAGAACGGGGGCAGCGTCTCCCGGATCAACCACCAGGGCTTGTTTGCCGTTGTGCAGCAGCCAGATGTAATTGTCAGAAAACGCGGACAACGGCAGCAGATTCATGAGTGAGTCAAGTCAGAAAGAGCATCCGTGGATGGCAAAGGCTTTTGGCCGCTATCTGCTGGAATGGGAGCAGCAGCGGTGCGACGAGGCGGTGGCAGACATTTTTGGCTATCACAGCCTGCAACTGGGCTTGCCACTGTTGCAGGCCTTGCGGCAAAACCGCATGCCCCACCAGTGGCTGGCAATGCCCAACGTGGATTTAAACCCTGAAAGTCTAGCTTGCCAAGAGCAGTTGCAGGCGCATTTATGTTGCGCGCCTGAGGCTTTACCGTTTGCAGAGGCCAGTCTGGACCTGCTGGTGCTGCCGCATACGCTGGAGCTGTGCCAGGACCCGCATGCCGCGCTGCGTGAGGCGGTGCGGGTGCTCGTGCCCGAAGGGAGGCTATTGCTGTTTGGGCTCAATCCTTTCAGCCTGTGGGGGCTGCAGCATGGCCTGGAGCGCGTGCGAGCACCGTCGCTCAATGCCTGGCAGGGACTGTCCTATCTGCGTGTGCGCGAGTGGCTGCAGGTGCTGGCCATGGAGGTGGAGGCCGTGGACTTTGGCTGCCACGCACCAGCGGTGGAGTCGCAGGAATGGCTGGAGCGGTGGCGCTGGCTGGACAAGCTGGGCAACAAGGCATGGCCTTTCCTGGGCGGTGCATACTGCGTGCTGGCAGTGAAAAAGGTGCATGGCATGCGGCTGCTCGAGCCGGCATGGCGCAAGCGCAAGGCCGCGCCCAAGGCTGCTGCGGCTGCAGCGTGCCAGCAGGCACCACAAAGGAAAGAAATTTGAACCAAGTCGTGATTTACACAGATGGTGCCTGCAAGGGCAACCCCGGCCCCGGTGGCTGGGGCGTGCTGCTGCAGGCAGGACCCCATCGCAAGGAACTGTTCGGCGGCGAGCTCAACACCACCAACAACCGCATGGAGCTGACCGCCGTGATTGAGGCGCTGCGTGCGCTCAAGCGCCCCTGCGATGTGGCGCTGTACCTGGACAGCGAGTACGTGCGCAAGGGCATCACGGAATGGATCCACGGCTGGAAAGCCAAGGGCTGGAAGACGGCGGCCAAGCAGCCTGTCAAAAATGCGGAGCTGTGGCAGGAGCTGGATCACCTGGTCAGCACCGCGGGGCACCGCATTGCCTGGCACTGGGTCAAGGGGCACGCTGGGGACCCCGGCAATGAAAAGGCAGATGAGCTGGCGAACAAGGGCGTGGATCAGGCGCTGGGCAGAATCTGATTCAGCCTGGTAACTCTGAAAAATAGAGCGTCCAGCGCTGAAAAATAAAGGGATTCAGGTAGAAAACTATCTGAATCCCTTTTTCTATCTGCGCTAGCAGCTTCTTTTTATGCAGCAGCTGGCAGCGTGATGCGGGTTTCCAGACCTGGCGATGCATTGCGCCAGACGATGCTGCCTTGGTGCAGCTGCATGATGGCGCGTACGCTGGCCAGGCCAATGCCGTGCCCCGGCAGATGCTGGTGGGTGCTGGCACGGAAGAAGTGGCTGCCCAGCCGTGCCAGTGCGTCTTCCGGCACGCCGCGCCCATGGTCGCGCAGCTGCAGGATGATCTGCCCCTGTTGCTGGAACAGACGCAAATCCAGCTGCAGTCTGCCCTCGGCATCGCTGCCGTATTTGAGAAAGTTGTCCAGCAGATTGGACAGCGCATTGGCCAGCAGGTGCGACTCGGCCAGCACCCAGCCTTCGCAGGCCCAGTCGGCATGGGCGTTGTTGCATAAATCGCTGTGCCGCAGGCCGTAGGCTTGCGACATGAGCTCCCCCAACAAACCTCGCTACCGCACCACCAACTGGAAACAGTACAACGCAGCCCTCAAGGCTCGAGGCTCTTT
>JAEZZU010000363.1 GCA_023418355.1 Pseudomonadota bacterium
GACGTTCAGCAGACCAAAGATCACGGCCAGCCCAAGGCTCAAGATCGCATAAAACGAGCCATTGACCAGCCCCAGCAGCAGCTGGCTCAGCAGGCCCGGCAATGAGACACCGAAGATTTCCATGAGAGAGACGCGGTTGGGTAAACAAAGTGGCCCTGGGCACAGCCGGGCAGCACGCTGGTGGCCTGCTGCCGCACAAGTCTGTGCAAGGGCGGGAACACTGCACGCCCGATGCGGCGTGCAGCGGGGGCGCTCACATCAGCGTGGCTCTTACTTCCACAGCGCGCACTTGCTTTCCTCCTTGGTGGTCCAGACCTGATCGGGCGAGAGCTTGGTCACGACCTTGTAGTAGTCCCATGGGCCTTTGGATTCGGAAGGCGACTTCACCTGCATCAGGTACATGTCGTGCGCGTAGCGGCCATCGGGGCGGATCACGCCTTCGGCATAGAAGTCCTTGAGCGGCTCGCTCTTGAGCACCTGCATGACCTTGTCAGCCTCCAGCGTGCCGGCCTTTTCCACGGCCTTCAGGTAGTTCATGGTGGCCGAGTAGTTGGCGGCCTGAATGTCGGTCGGCATGCGCTTGGTCTTGTCCTGGAACTTCTTGCCGAAAGCGCGGGTTTCGTCGTTCAGGTTCCAGTCCCAGCTGGAGGTCAGCAGCAGGCCTTCGGTGTTCTTCAGACCCAGCGAGTGCACATCGGTCAGGAACACCAGCAGGCCAGCGAGCTTCATGTTCTTGTTGATGCCAAACTCCTTGGCGGCCTTGATGGTGTTGATGGTGTCACCACCGGCGTTGGCCAGACCCAGAATCTGGGCCTTGGAGTTCTGTGCCTGCAGCAGGAAACTGGAGAAGTCCGAAGCATTCAGCGGATGGCGCACGCTGCCCTTGACGCTGCCGCCCTTGGCCTTGACCACGTTGGCCGTGTCGTTCTCCAGCGAGTGGCCAAAGGCATAGTCCGCCGTCAGGAAGTACCACTCCTTGCCGCCGTTGTCGACCACGGCACCGCCCGTGCCCTTGGCCAGCGCCACGGTGTCATAGGCATAGTGAATGGTGTAAGGCGAGCACTGTTCGTTGGTCAGTGCCGATGTACCTGCGCCATTGTTGATGTAGACGCGCTTTTTCTCTTCAGCCACCTTGGCCAGTGCCAGCGCCACGCCGGAGTTGGTGCCGCCCAGCAGCATGCTCAGATCCTGCGTGTCAATCCACTCGCGCG
Organism: Pseudomonadota bacterium; assembly: GCA_023418355.1. Lineage (GTDB taxonomy): Bacteria > Pseudomonadota > Gammaproteobacteria > Burkholderiales > Burkholderiaceae_C > Comamonas. The sequence continues at coordinate 1,212 of JAEZZU010000363.1, forward strand.
CCTTGGTGGCGGCAATGTCGGGCTTGTGCTGGTGGTCCAGCGTCAGCAGTTCGATGGGCTTGCCCAGCACCTTGCCGCCGAAGTCCTCAATTGCCATCTGGATGGCGACAGCGCCGTTCTTGCCATCCACGTCCGCATAGTTGCTGGACATGTCGGTGATAAAGCCGATCTTGACCTTGTCAGGCGCCTGCGCGTGGGCCATGCCAGCCATGGCCAGGGATAGGGCCAGCGCAGTCAAAGGGGTGCGGATTGCGTGCATGTTTGTCTCCTTGTTGATATAGGTATGTATGTGGTGGCGGGGGCATGCTGGCTGTGGTCAGACACCCAGCAATTCATTGAGCACAGGCATCTTGGCTTCCAGCTGCGGCGCATCAAAGGTCTCGACGATGCGGCCATGCTCCATGACGTAGAAGCGGTCGGCCAGCGGTGCGGCAAAGCGGAAGTTCTGCTCCACCATGACGATGGTGTAGCCCTTGGCGCGCAGCGTGGTGATCATGCGTGCCAGTGCCTGCACGATCACAGGCGCCAGACCTTCGGAAATTTCATCGAGCAGCAGCAGGCGCGCGCCGGTGCGCAGAATGCGCGCCACGGCCAGCATCTGCTGCTCACCACCGGACAGGCGCGTGCCCTGACTCTGTCGGCGCTCGGCCAGATTGGGGAACATCTCGTAGATTTCTTCCACGCTCATGCCCTCATGGCCGGTCTTGAGCTGCGGGGGCAGCAGCAGGTTTTCTTCGCACGAGAGACTGGCAAAGATGCCGCGCTCTTCGGGGCAGTAGCCCACGCCATAGTGCGCAATCTTGTGGGTGGGCAGGCCAATGGTTTCGTGCCCGTTGATCTTGACGGAGCCCTTGCGCGCGCCAGTCAGGCCCATGACGGCACGCATGGTGGACGTGCGCCCTGCCCCGTTGCGGCCCAGCAGGGTGACGACTTCACCGGGGTAGACCACCATGTCTACGCCGTGCAGCACATGGGATTCGCCATACCAGGCTTCGAGGTTGCGGATTTCGAGGGCTGGGGTGGTGTGGGTTGTGGCAGCCATGGTTCAGTGCGCTCCTTGCAGTTGTCCTTCAGTGCTGCCCATATAGGCTTCCATCACCTGGGGGTTGCGGGAGACTTCGCTGTAGTTGCCCTCGGCCAGCACGGCACCGCGCTGCAGCACGGTAATGCGGTCGGCAATCGTGGAGATCACCTTCATGTTGTGCTCCACCATGAGGATGGTGCGGCCTGCCGAGACTTTCTTGATGAGCTGGGTGACGCGGTCCACGTCTTCATGGCCCATGCCCTGCGTGGGTTCGTCCAGCAGCATGAGTTCTGGCTCCATGGCCAGCGTGGTGGCAATCTCCAGCGCACGCTTGCGGCCATAGGGCAGGTTCACGGTCACTTCATCAGCCAGATCTGCCAGGCCGACTTCGTCCAGCAGCTCCATGGCACGGGCATTGAGCTGGTTCAGCGTTTTTTCGCTTTTCCAGAAGTGAAAGGCTGTGCCCAGCTGGCGCTGCAGGCCCACGCGCACGTTCTCCAGCAAGGTCAGGTGTGGGAACACGGCAGAAATCTGAAACGAACGAATCACGCCACGGCGCGCAATCTGTGCAGGCGCTTCGCGGGTGATGTCGATGCCGTTGAAACGGATCTCACCCGAGGTGGGTTCCAGAAACTTGGTCAGCAGGTTAAAGCACGTGGTCTTGCCAGCACCGTTGGGACCGATCAGCGCATGGATGCTGCCGCGTTGCACCGAAAGGTTCACTTTGCTCACGGCCGTGAAGCCTTTGAACTCTTTGGTGAGGTTGGTGGTTTGAAGAATGACGTCGCTCATGGCGGCCAGGCTGCTCCGTGTTGGCGGCGCTGCACGCCGAAGCCTGGGGCCTCTGTCGCACGCATGCACCGTGTCAGATGTTGCAGTGCATCGTAGGGGCGAGGTTTCTGTCTCCGCACTGGGACTTGTGCCTAAGCTCTACAACTTAGGCAGTAACCCTAGCGAGCAAAAATTCCGCAAAGAACCCATTAAAAACAATAAATACAAGAGAAGTGAATGCAAACATTCAATGCATTCAAAGAGTCAACCAAAACCCATTTCGACAGCTTTTTTATGCATCCCTCGGGCCAGCGATGCAGCAGCCACAGAAGCATCAACAGCCTGCTCTCATAAAAAAATAGCTGCCAGCGCTTGATACTCAAGGGATTGGGAAAACAATGATGCGCAAATCCTTGCAGCACCGGCGCTAGCCGCTCACTTTTTCAAAAAATGCGCCTGGGCCAATGTGACATTGCCCGATCAACGGCATCGCCAGACGGCAGGCAAAGCCAAGCTTGTGCTGGCTACTGCAGCGTTTCCTTGCTGCTCTTGGGCAAGGCCAGCGGCATGACGGGCACGCCCTCTTCCAGCAGTTCCATGGCCTGCTGGGGTGTGGCCTGACCACGGATGGGGCGCTCGGGCTCCTCGCCCTTGTGCATGCGCAGCGCTTCTTCGGCAAAGCGCTCGCCCACGTCTTCGGTTTTGGCTGCAATCTTGCGCGAGACTTCCAGCCATGCCGCCTGCAGGGCATGCAGCTTGCGGTGATCTGCTTCTTCGGGTGCAGGGGCAGGCACTGGTGTGTCAGGCTGCGCCCCCAGGTTCAGGCGTGGAGCACTCAGGCCCTTGCGCAACTCCTTGCTGCCACACATGGGGCATTCCACCAGGCCTCGGTCGAGCTGGCTGCGGAAATCTTCTTCCGAAGCAAACCAGCCTTCAAACACATGGTCCAGGGGGCAATGGAGGTCAAACACCTTCATGGCAGCGAGCAGATCGGTAATGGTGAGACAACAAAGAAAAAGGCAGAGTCATTGCTCTGCCTTGGCGTACAGAAGCCGCAAGTTTAGCGGCTGCGGCGCCTAGTGAGGTAACGCCAGACAAAGCCGGGAAAGGCCAGTGTCAGGAACAGCGTGGCTGTGATGGCGTAGAACTCCCAGCCCTGGGGGTAGATCTGCCCGGCACGGCGCTCCAGCAGCAAGGCCAGCGCCCCGACGATGAAGTACAGCAGCACCAGCTCTGCCAGACGCCCCCAGATGGGCTTGATCTGCGACGCAGGCTTGGGGCCGGCAATCAGCCAGCGCTCATTCAGAAAAGGCAAATTGGCGGCCACGAAGGCCGCCAGAATTACTAACCAGATGGAAGCAGTTTGAGTCACGCTTCACATTATGGGTCAGGATGCCAGTGCGCGAACGATGGCATCCGCGCACAGCGACATCAAACCGCCAGGAACAATGCCCAGGATCAAAACCAGTGCACCGTTCACTGTCAGCACCGCACGCACATCCAGAGGAGCGGACACGGCCACGGCAGTCAGTGGCTTGTCAAAGTACATGACCTTGACCACACGCAGGTAGTAGAACGCACCGATCAGCGACATGATCACGGCAAACACGGCCAGACCAATGTAGAAGGTTTCGCCCGAAGCCACCAAGGCTTGCAGCACCGACAGCTTGGCGTAGAAGCCCACCAGCGGAGGAATACCTGCCATGGAGAACAGGCACACCGCCATGATGCCGGCGTACAGAGGGCTGCGCTGGTTCAGACCAGCCAGATCCGCGATCTCTTCGCTCTCAAAGCCTTCACGCGACAGCAGCATGATCACGCCGAACGATGCCAGCGTGGTCAGCACATAGGTCACCACGTAGAACATGGAGGAGCTGTAGGCGTTGGCAGCACGGGTAGGATCGATTTCAGTACCGATCACGCCCGAGAGCAGACCCAGCAGCACAAAGCCCATCTGCGCGATCGTGGAGTAAGCCAGCATGCGCTTGAGGTTGGTCTGGGCAATGGCTGCCACGTTACCCACCACCAGCGAGGCGATGGCCAGCACGGTCAGCATCTGCTGCCAGTCCACAGCCAGCGGCAGCATGCCGTCCACCAGCAGGCGGATCACGATGGCAAATGCAGCCAGCTTGGGCGCGCCACCGATCAGGGCGGTGATGGCGGTAGGGGCACCCTGGTACACATCAGGCACCCACATGTGGAAAGGTGCAGCACCCAGCTTGAAGGCCAGACCGGCCACCACGAAGACCAGACCGAAGACCAGCACCTGGTGCTTGAGTTCACCGGAGCTGATGGCCTTGAACACTTCACCGATGTCCAGCGAGCCGGTCGCGCCGTAGACCATGGACAAGCCGTACAGCAGGAAGCCCGATGCCAGCGAACCCAGCACGAAGTACTTCATGGCAGCTTCGGTAGCCACGGTGTGGTCACGGCGCAGCGCCACCAGTGCGTAGCTGGACAGGGTCAGCAGTTCCAGGCCCAGGTAGATCAGCAGCAGGTTGTTGGCGCTGATCATAATGAACATGCCCAGCAGCGCAAAGATGGACAGGCTGAACAGTTCACCGCCACGCAGCATGCCGCGGTCGGCCGAATAAGGACGGGCGTAGACCAGAGTCACCATCATGGCGACGGTGGCGAAGCACTTGAGCCAGTTGCCCATGGCGTCAGAGACCACCATGTTGCCCCAGCCATAGAAGGTGTTGCCGCTCAGCGCGTAGTTGCCCTGCATGATGGCGACTACGAGCAGCGTCAACATGGTCAGCACGTAGGTGCCCGTGCGGCGAGCGCTTTTTACGCCCAGATCCACCAAGGTGATCACGCACCCCATGATGAAGAGCACGATCTCGGGGTAGATCGAAAGCCAGCTGATGTTGTCAATCATCTCAATCTCTCAGTTCAGTC
>JAEZZU010000151.1 GCA_023418355.1 Pseudomonadota bacterium
CCATGTAGTATCTTTGTGCATGCAGCGGTGCTTTCTTGCATGTTGATTGGTCGCACAACCATCATGCTTGAAATGTCACCGCTGTTTCTGTTTGAGGGGCAACTACCCCGACATTCCGTGATGAACCGAAAAAAGAGCTGCCAGCGCTTGGTAGATCTATGTTTTCACATGAAAACTATGTGAAAACAAGGAAATACCAGCGCTGGCAGCTCTTATTTTGAAGTGGCTATGTGTGCGGCTCAGTGCAGCGTGGGTGTGCTGGGCGCTTCAGGCGGCAGCACGCGGAAAAAGCCTGTGCCGGCAGTGCCACGGCCGACTTCTTCCTCGGTGGCTTCGCGCACGGCTTCCACCTTCAGTTCAATGCGCAGCGCAATGCCGGCCAGTGGGTGGTTGCCATCGAGCACCACATGCTCGGGGTAGATCTCGGTCACGGTGTACAGCGCATCCTTGGGGGCTTCGGGGTTGCAGCCGGCGGGCAGGCTGTAGCCTTCAAAGGTCATGCCTTCTTCAATTGCTTCGGGGAACAGCTCGCGCTTTTCCAGGAAGATGAGCTGCTCGTTGTAGTCGCCAAAGGCTTCTTCGGGCTCCAGGTGCAGCTGCAGCGTGTCGCCCACCTTGTGGCCCTGCAGTGCTTCTTCAATACGCTTTAGCAGATCGTCACCACCGACGAGGAATTCAACAGGCGCTTCCAGAACGTCCAGTTCTTCACCCAGTGTGTCCTTGAGGGTCCAGGTCAGTGCAACGACGCATTGAGAGGTAATTTCCATGAATGTGCAGCCTTGTGCGGACGGCGCCGCGAGGAGAAAAAGAAAAGACCGCGCAGGGGCGGATCACTGCGGCTGATTTTCCCACGACTGTCAAGCCGGGGCTGCGGTACCATGAAAAACGCCACCCGCAGAGGGTGGCGTTGTGCTTGGGCGTTCGTGTGCGCGGCGCTCAGATATCAATGCCGCACTTGCCGGGGGCCAGAATGCCGTTGGGGTCCAGCGCGCGCTTGATCTTGCGTTCCACTTCGCGCTTGACGGGGCCGTAGCTCTGGGCCACACGCTCCTGGAAGGCGGTGTTGACGCGGTAGACGGCGTAGCCGTGCTGCTCAAACACATCCAGCAGTTCGTTGAAGCAGGCGTTGGCGCGCTTGGTTTCTTCTTCGCTGGTGCGGTCGTACAGCACGTCGATGACGTGGTGCATGTCACGCCAGCCGACGATGAACTCGCCCACATAGTCAAAGCCGTACTTGTTCAGAATGTCCTTGGCCAGGGTCTTTTGCTTGTCGCACTCGCTGCCGCGTGCCTGCGACACGGGCGCAAACCACATCGAGCCACCGCCCCCTCGCCAGTTGTACAGACCAAACTCCTGCAGGTTGGGCACGCCGGACATGAGCTGGGCGCGGTACTTGAAGGGCTGGGTCTCGCCCGCTTCTTCCTGGGTGATGAGGCGACCCTTGCCGAGCTTCTTGAGCGCATCGGTCACGATCTTCCAGTTGACCTCCACCTGCTCCTTGGTGCCGTACAGCGCGGCGTACACGTTCCAGGCGCCCAGGTGCTTGTCCTTCTGGATCTGCTTGAGGATGGCGTCAGGCGTTGCACCAGGCTCGGTCGTGTAGTCCGAGCGGCGGGTGTTGCAGGTCGCCGCTTCCCACAGCACACCGGCAATCACCACCGAGTTGGGGATGATCTGGGCAATGCGCAGGGGGCGGATGAATTCAACGATCTCGTTGATGTCGCTGTCTTCGTCGAACTGGATTTCGAAGGGCTTGAAGACCGGGGGCTTGGGCATCAGCCAGAAGCCCATCTTGGTGCAGATACCGTAGTTGGACTGGGTGAACATGCCGTCCAGCGTCGGGCCATAGCCCCACTTGAAGACCTGCCAGGAGTTCTCGCCCTTGACGCCGCCCATGCCGGTGCGCAGCACATCGCCGTTGGCCAGCACCACTTCCATGCCGCACTGCATCATGAAGTGTTCGCCATAGGGGGTGTAGCCCACGCCGCGGTCCATGGTGTTGCCCAATGGGCCAGCGATGGCCGAGGGGGCGGAGAAAGACAGCATCAGCGGGATGTTGTTGTCCTGCAGATAGTCGTACAGCTGCTGGTAGGTCACGCCGGGCTCGACCAAAGCCGTGCACAGCTCGGGGTCGATGTGTAGGATCTTGTTCATCTTGCGCAGGTCCAGAATGACCTGGCCGCGCTCCACGGGCGCTGCAGAGCCGTAACCAAAGTTGCGGCCGGTGGAGATGGTCCACACGGGCACCTTGAACTCATTGCAGATCTTCACGACCTGCTGCACCTGCTCCACGGTGGTGGCGGTGACCACGGCAGAAGGCACGTGCTCTTCGGTGGGCACGGCCATCATGATCTTGGTGTAGGGGCGAACCAGGTCTTCCTGGATCATGACGTTGTCTTCGCCCAGCGTCGCCTTGAACTTGGCGATGGCAGCGTCGAAGGTGTTCTCGCTCATGCCCTCGGGCAAGGCCATGTATTTGCTAGTCATACGCGGTGTTTCCTAGTATGGGTTTAGATCAGGCAGCGCAGGGCCACGCGGGATTCACGGCCGGGCTGGGCGGGGGCGGCAGCGCCCGTCTGGCCGCTGACCAGGGTCTGGCCCAGCTGCTGCGCCCAGCCTGTGGCGTCGGCGGCAATACGGTGGTGCGCTTCGGACAGCACACGGCCACCGGCAGAGCGCACCAGGTCCAGCACCAGCGTGGCGCTGGCGTCATCGAGCAGGCCCACAAGCAGCGTCTCCTGCTGGTCATTCAGCAGGGTGTGCAGCTGCTGGAAGCTGCTGCTGTCAAAGCCCTGCAGCTGGCTGTGCTGCACACGGGCAGCCGCAGACTGCGCGCCCTGCACAAAGGCCGCTTCCAGTGCGTGACCATGTGTGGCCGAGGTAATGGCCAGCACTTCCTGGCCCGCTGCTGCGGCAGGCTTGCCGGTACTTGCCTGTGCCAGGCCCATGCCGGTCAGGGCAAAGCCCGCGGCGGTCAGGGTCTGCAGAAAGGCACGACGGTTGGTATGCATCATGGCTTCCTCGTTCAGCGCAGCTTGGCGGGGTCTTCGGTGAAAGGCAGCTTGGTTTGCGACAGGTATTCGCCCAGGCTTTGCAGCGTGGCGTCGTCAATATCGGTCACACGGAACGCTGGCATGGCGTTGAAGCCGTTGCGTGCAATGGCTGCGAAATACTCGGGTGGCAGACCACGGCCTTTCAGATTCGGGCCTACGCCTGCTTCGTGGCACTTGGCGCAGATCTTCTCGTAGTAGCGGTGGCCGGACGTGATGTTCTGTGGGTCTGCCGCAAAAGCGGAGGCGGTCAGCCCGGACAGCAGGGCCACTGCTGCCATATGGATGCGGTACTTCAAAGGGATTCTCCTGGGGTGCGGTGTCCGGGGCAGCCACTTGCCTGTGGCTGCTCGGCGCGAAGAGTCAGAGAAAAAACTCAGAAGGGGTACTGACGGGGGGTGGTCTGCATGGTGATCCAGCGCGTTTCGGTGAACGCGTTGATGCCCTGCTGTCCGCCAAAGTGGCCGTAGCCCGAAGCCTTGACGCCGCCGAAAGGCATTTGCGCTTCGTCATGCACGGTGGGGCCGTTGATGTGGCAGATGCCGCTTTCAATGCGTGCCGCTACGCGCCAGCCACGTGCGGTGTCGCGGGTGAATACGGCAGACGACAGGCCAAACTCGTTGTTGTTGGCCACGGCAATCGCTTCTTCTTCGCTGCTCACACGCACGATGCCCTTGACGGGGCCGAAGGTCTCTTCGTGGAAGATGCGCATTTCGGGCGTCACATGGTCCAGCAGCGTGGCAGGCATCAGCGTGTTTTCGGCCTTGCCACCGCACACCAGCTTGGCACCCTTGGCCAGAGCGTCGTCAATCATGGCGTTGCAGCGCTCCACGGTGGCCATGTCGACCACGGAACCCAGCACCACGGGGCCCTTGCGAGGATCACCCAGGGGCAGCGACTGTGCGCGTGCGGTCAGCTTGGCGATGAACTCGTCCGCCACCTTGTTGTCCACCACAAAGCGCTCGGTCGACATGCAGATCTGGCCGGAGTTGGCAAAGGCGCCAAAGGTGGCGGCGGCCACGGCAGCATCCAGATCGGCATCGTCCAGCACGATGAAGGGGGCCTTGCCGCCCAGCTCCAGCAGCGCAGGCTTGAGGTGCTTGGCGCAGGTCTGGCCAATGATCTTGCCCACGCGGGTCGAACCGGTAAAGCTGATGCGGCGCACCGCAGGGTGGGCCACGATGGCTTCCACAATCGCGCCCGCGTCGGTGGGGGCGTTGGTCACAAAGTTCACCACGCCTTCGGGCAGACCGGCTTCCTGCAGGGCTTCAATGATCAGACCGTGGGTGGCAGGGCACAGCTCCGAGCCCTTGAGAATCACGGTGTTGCCGCAGGCCAGCGCGGTGGAGATGGAGCGCACGGCCAGAATCACGGGCGCATTCCAGGGCGCAATGCCCAGCACTACCCCAGCGGGCTGGCGCACGGCCATGGCTACGCTGCCGGGCACGTCGGAAGGAATGATCTCGCCATTGATCTGCGTGGTCAGCGAAGCTGCTTCGAGCAGCATGCTGGCCGACAGGTGCACGTTAAAACCTGCCCAGATGCCGGAGGCACCCGTCTCGGCGGCCATGGCTGCAGCAATGGCATCACCCTTGGCTTCCAGCGCCTGCGAGGCCTTCATCAGCATCTGGCGGCGGGCGTTGGGGCCCATTTGCGACCAGATGGGGAACGCAGCGGCAGCAGCGTCACAGGCACGGATGGCATCTTCCACCGTGGCAGCAGGTGCGCGGGTGGCAATGCTGCCGTCCAGAGGGTTGAGGCGGTCAAAGGTGGCTGCATTGCTGGCGTTGACGGACTGGCCGCCGATCAGCATTTTTTGCTCAATCATGGAGCACTCCTTGAAGTAGTTCGACGTGAGAGTGTGTTGCCGGTGACATGCAGCAACACAAAACAGTGGCAAAGGCACAGCCGTGCGGGGGCAGGCGTGTCGTTTGCGACAGATCAGCTGGGGGCTGGGGAATGTCTGTACTGCTGCATATCTTTGTCTCCTGTGCCTTGTGGGTGCGCTGCATCTGTGTGCAGATGGCATGTTGCAATCGTAGAGTGCTGCACCAAGTTGGGACTGCGCGATTGCGCACAATTTGTTTGACGGTTTGTGCAGAGGGGTGCGGGTTTTCCCTTGATCTGGCACAAAGGTCTGGCGTTTTATCTACTTGCACGTGTGTGGGGGAAATTTTTCATAATCTGGGTCAAGGCAACCGGCAGTCGGTTGTGTCAAGTGCACCGAATGCGTGCGCCGACCCTCTTGGCAAGGAGACCGTTTCCCGATGAAGCAAGGCTTTGCTCTCAGCACCGATGGCATGAATGGCCGTGAAGCTGCGCAGGCGTGGCATGACTGGATGGCCATGCTGTTTGCTGGCATAGACAGCGATATTTACGGCGACACCAGCTTCGAAGGCCGGGTGCGGGTGGAGCATGCGGGGGACGTGGTCATGACCAAGCTGGAGGCTGCGCGCCACCGCGTCATGCGCACGGTGCAAAGCGTGCACGGGCAGGGCGCGGACTACCTGAAGATCGTTGCCCCCTGGCAGGGAATTGCCAATGTGCAGCAAGGTGGCTGCAAGGCCAGCGCCCGCAGTGGCAGCTGGGTGATCTATGACACCTCGCTGCCTTACGAGGTAGCCAGCCCGGAGTGGTCGGAATATCTGGTGGTCATGCTGCCCAAGCAGAGCATTGTCGAGCGCGGTGTGCGGCTCGATGGGCTGATGGGCCGCAACATCGGGGGCTGCAGCGGCATTGCCCGTATTGCGCTGGAGACCATGCGCAGCACCTACCAGGAGCTGCCAGCCATGACACCGGCCGTTGCCCTGCGCGCCGGAGAGCTGCTGCTGGACATGGTGCATCTGTCCCTGCAGGAGCTGGCCGGGCAAAGCACGGCCATGACGCAGCAGCTGGCACTCAAGGACCGTATCCGCGCCTATGTGATGGCGCATCTGCGCGATCCTTCGCTGTCCGTGGAAAGCGTGGCCCATGCGCTCAACTGCAGCAAGCGCCATCTGCACAATGCCTTTGCCGATGAACCCGTCAGCGTGGGTGGATTCATCCAGCAGAACCGCCTGGAGCTGTGCATGCGCGAGCTGCTCTCGCCGCAGCTGAACCACTACTCCATTGCCGATGTGGCGCAGCACTGCGGCTTTGGCAGCAGCGCGCATTTCAGTCGTGCCTTCAAGACCTATACCGGCATGTCTCCCAGCGAATTCCGGGCCATCCGGGTGCAGGCCGATACGGTATTGCAGCGCTGAAGCAGGTCTGCCAGCGCGCTGTGTTTCTGTGCGGGGAAGCCAGCGCATATTCTGTGGTTGAGCTGTGGTGCATCAAGCTGCCTGTGCGCGGGCGTAAGACAATGGCGGCTGGTTTATAGATTTTTCCCCTCACACCATGGACATCAAAGCCCCTCTGACATTGCTTGGCGGTATTTCGCCTGAGAAATTCATGCGTACTTACTGGCACAAGAAGCCTTTGCTGATTCGTCAGG
>JAEZZU010000155.1 GCA_023418355.1 Pseudomonadota bacterium
CTGACGGGCTTTACGGTCTCCAAGCTGTGGGGCAGCGAAGTGGGCAAGCCCGAGCACATTGCCAGTCCGCTGCAAATCATGATTGAAGGTCCCCTGGGTGGCGCGGCGTTCAACAACGAGTTTGGCCGTCCTAACCTGACGGGCTACTTCCGTGAATACGAGCAGCAAGTGGGTGACATCACCCGTGGCTACCACAAGCCCATCATGATTGCTGGCGGTCTGGGCGTGATCGACGCGGACCTGACCAAGAAGATCGAATTCCCCGCAGGCACGCTGCTGATTCAGCTGGGCGGCCCCGGCATGCGCATCGGCATGGGCGGCGGTGCGGCCAGCTCCATGGCCACCGGCACCAATGCGGCCGAGCTGGACTTTGACTCCGTGCAGCGCGGCAACCCCGAAATCGAGCGCCGTGCGCAGGAAGTCATCAACCACTGCTGGGCGCAGGGCGAGAAGAACCCCATTCTGGCCATCCACGACGTGGGTGCAGGTGGCCTGTCCAATGCCTTCCCTGAACTGACCAATGACGCAGGTCGCGGCGCACGCTTTGACCTGCGCAAGGTCAAGCTCGAAGAATCGGGCCTGGCACCGAAGGAAATCTGGTCCAACGAATCGCAAGAGCGCTATGTGCTGGCGATTGCTCCCGAATCCCTGGACGAATTCACCGCCTTCTGCGAGCGTGAGCGCTGCCCCTTTGCCGTGATTGGCGTGGCGACCGAAGAGCGCGAGCTGATTCTGGAAGACACAGCGGTGGAGTCCGGCGACCAGAAGTTCCCCGTGAACATGCCCATGAATGTGCTGCTGGGTAAGCCACCAAAAATGACCAAGGACGTGGCTACCGTGCAGCGTGAGCTGCCTGCCATGGATCTGACCGGCCTGCCGCTGGAAAAGGCCGTGATCGAAGTGCTGGCCCACCCCACCGTGGCTTCCAAGCGCTTCCTGATCACCATTGGCGACCGCGCTGTGGGGGGCCTGACGCACCGCGACCAGATGGTTGGCCCCTGGCAAGTGCCGGTGGCTGACGTGGCGGTGACTCTGGCGGACTACCAGGGCTTCAAGGGCGAAGCCATGGCCATGGGCGAGCGCACACCGCTGGCCGCCATCAATGCGCCCGCCTCGGGCCGAATGGCCGTGGCAGAAGCCATCACCAACATGCTGGCTGCGCCGATTGAGCTGTCCAAGGTCAAGATGTCGGCCAACTGGATGGCTGCCTGTGGTGAGCCCGGTGAAGACGCGGATCTGTACGCCACCGTCAAGGCCGTGGGCATGGAGCTGTGCCCGGCGCTGAATATCTCCATCCCCGTGGGCAAGGACTCCCTGTCCATGCGCACGCAGTGGACCGAGAACGGCGAAGTCAAGAAGGTCACTTCGCCCGTGAGCCTGATCATCACCGGCTTTGCCGCGATCGACGACGTACGTGGCACGCTGACACCACAGCTGGATGCGAGCGTGGAAGACTCCTCGCTGGTGCTGATCGACCTGGGTCGCGGCAAGATGCGCATGGGCGGCTCCATCATTGGTCAGGTGGTGAATCAGGCCGGCAATGAAACGCCTGATCTGGACGATCCCAAGGACCTGATCGCGCTGGTCGATGCCGTGAACGAGCTGCGTGCCCAGGGCAAGATCCTGGCCTACCACGACCGTGGTGACGGCGGTCTGCTGGCGACCGTGGCCGAGATGGCCTTTGCGGGCCATGTGGGCGTGGCACTGAATGTGGACATGCTGATCACCGAAGGCGACGGTATTTCCGACAGCCGTATGGATTCGGGCGAAGGCAAGAACTGGGGCCAACAGGTCGCAGGCCGCCGCGAAGAGCAGACCCTGCGTGCCCTGTTCAACGAAGAGTTGGGTGTGGTGCTGCAGATTCGCACGGAAGACCGCAGCGAAGTCATGCAGGTGCTGCGCGAGCACGGCCTGATCCAGTGCAGCCACATCATCGGCAAGACCCGTCCTGTGTCTTCACCCGTCGATGCTGGCAAGGGCGAGCTGCAAGTCTGGCGCGATGCGCAAAAGGTCTTTGGCGCGAGCTTGTCCGACCTGCACCAGGTCTGGGACGCCGTGAGCTGGAAGATTTGCCAGCAGCGTGACAACCCTGCCTGCGCCGACAGCGAACACGCAGCCGCAGGTGAGCCGAACGACCCCGGCATGCACGTGCACCTGACGTTCGACCCACAAGACAACGTGGCTGCGCCTTTCCTGAACGTGGGTGCCAAGCCCCGTGTGGCTGTGCTGCGCGAGCAGGGCGTGAACTCGCACGTGGAAATGGCCTATGCCTTCACCGAAGCCAGTTTTGAAGCAGTGGACGTGCACATGACCGACCTGCAGTCGGGCCGCGCACAGCTCAAGGACTTTGCCGGTGTGGTGGCCTGCGGCGGCTTCAGCTACGGCGACACACTGGGTGCTGGTATTGGCTGGGCACGTTCGATCACGTTCAACGACCGTCTGTCCGAGCAGTTCCAGGCCTTCTTTGGCCGTGGCGACACCTTCGGTCTGGGCGTGTGCAATGGCTGCCAGATGTTTGCCGAGCTGGCCGACATCATTCCCGGTGCGCAGGACTGGCCCCGCTTTACGCAGAACCAGAGCAACCGCTTTGAAGCGCGCCTGTCCATGGTGGAAGTGCTGGATTCGCCTTCCATCTTCCTGCAGGGCATGGCTGGTTCCCGCCTGCCGATTGCGGTGGCACACGGCGAGGGTTATGCCAACTTCAAGTTCCGTGGCAATGCGGACCAGGTGCTGCGCGCCATGCGCTATGTCGATAACCACGGCAAGGCGACCGAGCAGTATCCGTTCAACCCCAACGGCTCCGAAGGTGGCCTGACCGCTGTGACGACTGCCGATGGCCGCTTCACGGCCATGATGCCCCACCCCGAGCGTGTGTTCCGAAACATCCAGATGAGCTGGACTTCGGGCGACAAGTCCGAATTCAGCCCCTGGATGCGGGTGTGGCGCAATGCCCGCAAGTGGCTGGGCTAATTAGCGATTGAGTCACGCATGACAAAAGCCCCAAGGTTTTGGCCTTGGGGCTTTTTTTGTGTTTGGGATTTTTGGCTTTTTGGGGCTCCAGGGCTTATCCAGCAAGCGCTGACAGCTATGTTTTTTATTGTCAATGCGTGCGGACTTCAAAGTAGCAGCCGTCTTCACCACCAAGACCCTGCATGCCCATTTCGGCGGCGGCGCGTGCGGCTTTCATCCAGCGCTGGTAGGCGGCCTTGGCTTCTTCCGTGATCTCTTCGGGGGGAGCGTCTTCCAGGCGTTCCAGCAATCGCAGTGTTTCTACCACCTGCGCTTCGCCGCCGAGCTGGCGTGCCAGGGTGCGTGCGTAGCGGGTTTCTGCGCGCTGGCGCTCGTGTTCGGGCAGGTTGGGGTAGTCGCACAGGGCAACGGTGAAGGAGGCGGTAGCTTCGGTCAGATCAGTTGCAAACATGGGATATGTATAAATCAACAGGACTGTGTAAATATACAGTTAATTTTGTCTGTGATGCAAGAGGCTGATCAATGCGCAGCACATCAGGGCTTTCCTGAGCTGCAGGCTTCGCGCTGGCGACAGTGGCTGCGCTGACGTCAACGCACAATGGCTTGGCATACCAACACATTGAGCAGGAGACGCCATACATGACACGCACCGTGCAACAACTGTTTGACTTGAAAGGCAAGACTGCCCTGGTCACGGGAGGTTCCCGCGGCCTGGGATTGCAGATGGCGCAGGCGCTGGGAGAGGCCGGGGCGCGGCTGGTGCTGACTTCGCGCAAGGCCCATGATCTGGAAGCTGCCGCCCAGGAGCTGCAGGCGCAGGGCATTGATGCACAGTGGATTGCTGCGGACTGCGCCAATGAGGCTGACATTCAACGTCTGGTCGCAGAGGCCACCGAAAAGCTGGGGCAGATTGACATCCTGGTCAACAACGCGGGGGCCAGCTGGGGCGCACCTGCAGAAGATCACCCAGTCTCTGCGTGGGACAAGGTGATGAACCTCAATATCCGTGGCTATTTCCTGCTGAGTCAGGCGGTGGCCAAGGCGGGCATGCTCGAGCGCGGCGGCCGCATCATCAACCTCGCTTCGATCGCAGGCCTGGGCGGCAACCCCAGCGAGATGAAAACCATTGCCTACAACACCTCCAAGGGGGCGGTGCTGAATTTCACACGCGCGCTGGCGGCGGAGTGGGGTGTACATGGCATTACGGTGAATGCAATTTGCCCGGGCTTTTTCCGCACCAAGATGGCGGAGGTGCTGATCGACACCATGGGCGAAGAAAAAATGGCCAGCCATGCACCGCTGCGCCGCTTGGGGGACAGTGAAGACCTCAAGGGCCTGACCGTGCTGCTGGCCAGCGATGCTGGCAAGCACATTACGGGGCAGTGGATGGCGGTGGATGGTGGCGTGAGTGCCATCCTGGGCTAAGCGCAGTTCGGCCTGCGCGCATGGGATTGTCGCCATTACTCCAATGTGACAGCTTTTTGGCGTGGCTCGGTGTTCTCGCCGCTATGCTTGCAGCCCATTGCAGCAAGCATGTATACGGAGACACGATATGTTGAGTTTTGGCGCACATCCCATCCCTTTTGTGGACCACCTGGGGTTCACTTTGCACAAGATGGAAAACGGTGAGTCGGAGTTGCACTACACCGCCAAGCCTGAACATCTGAACACCTTTGACGTGACCCACGGCGGTGCCAGCATGGCGCTGCTGGACGTGACCATGGCCGTGGCTGCACGCAGTCTGGAAAGTGATGACTTTGGCTGCGTGACCATTGAGATGAAGACCAGCTTCATGCAGGCGGCCCGCGGGCCGCTGGTGGCCAAGGGCCTGGTGCTGCACCGCACCAAGACCATGGCCTATTGCGAAGGCAAGGTCTATGACAGCGAAGGCCGCCTGTGCACCCATGCCACCGGCACCTTTAAGTACATGCCCCGCACCGTCAAGCCCGGTCAAAAGGGTGGGGCGGCGCAGACAGTGATCGCCACAGACTGACAGGCAGAGCAGCGCAGGCTGTTCTGCTTTATGAATGAAATTGGCCTCTAGCGCTTATCCAGTAAGCGCTAGCAGCTATAAATAAAGGAGATATACATGCCGCGCAATCAACAAATTCTGCTGGACAACCGCCCCCAGGGCGAAGCTGCTGTCAGCAACTTCAAGCTGGTGGAAACTCAGACGCCTGCCTTGCAGGAAGGCCAGGTGCTGGTGCGCCACCATTACCTGAGTCTGGACCCTTACATGCGTGGTCGCATGAATGACGGCAAGAGCTACGCCGCCCCCCAGCCGTTGGGCGAAGTCATGCTCGGCGGCACCGTGGGCGAAGTGGTGGAAAGCCGCCATGCCAAGTTTCAGACAGGAGACAAGGTTGTCGGCATGGGCGGCTGGCAGCTGTACAGCGTGGTGGATGGCAACGCTGCGGGCATGCTGCGCAAGGTGGATACCACCCATGTGCCACTGTCCTACTACCTCGGCGCGGTGGGCATGCCGGGCGTGACGGCCTGGTATGGTCTGGTCAAGATCATCAATCCCAAGCCCGGAGAAACGGTGGTAGTCAGTGCTGCCACGGGGGCGGTGGGCAGCGCCTTTGCAGCGCTGGCCAAGGCGCGCGGCTGCCGTGTCGTGGGTATTGCGGGTGGTCCCGAAAAATGCGCCTACGCCGTCAATGAACTGGGCTTTGATGCCTGCATTGACTACCGCGCGCACAGCGACCTCAAAGCCATGTCTCAGGCGCTGAAGCAGGCTTGCCCCAACGGTATCGATGGCTACTTTGAGAACGTGGGTGGCTATCTGTTGGATGCCGTGCTGCTGCGTGCCAATGCATTTTCCCGTGTGGCGCTGTGCGGCATGATCGCAGGCTACGATGGCGCACCGCTGCCGCTGCAGAACCCCGCACTCATCCTCATCAACCGCGTGAAGGTCGAAGGCTTTATCGTCAGCGAGCACATGGAGGTCTGGCCCCAGGCCCTGCAGGAGCTGGCGACTTTGGTTGCACAGGGCAAGCTGCGTCCCCGCGAGAGCATCGCGCAGGGGCTGGAAAACGCCCCCGAGGCTTTTCTGGGCATGCTCAAGGGCAAGAACTTTGGCAAGCAGCTCGTCAAGCTGATCTAGTTCTGCAAGCACGCCTTTTCAATGCAGCAAGGCCTGTGATGGGCTGGCTGCAGTCGGATTCCAGTACACAACGATAAGGAGACACCGATGTTGAATGGCTTGTCAGGCAAAACCGCCGTGTTGACTGGCGCAGGTTCTGGCTTTGGGCTGGAGTGCATGCGCATTGCAGCCAGTGCGGGCATGCAGCTGGTGCTGGTGGATGTGGAGGCGCAAGCTCTGGCCCGTGCGGAAGCCGAGGCTCGTGCGCTGGGCGCTACCCAGGTCATGGCGTGTCAGGTGGATGTGAGTGATGCCGCCGCCATGCAGGAGCTGGCCGGTCAGGTGCAAAGCACGTGGGGCGCACCGCATTTCGTCTTCAACAATGCAGGCGTGGGTGGTGCTGGCGGCCTGCTGTGGGAGCAGTCCGTGCGCGACTGGGAATGGGTGCTGGGGGTGAATCTGTGGGGAGTTGTGCACGGCGTGCGCCTGTTCACGCCCATGATGCTTGAAGCTGCGCGCAAGAATCCGCAGTGGCAGGGCCACATCGTGAACACCGCGAGCATGGCCGGGCTGGTGTCGCCGCCCAATATGGGCGTCTACAACGTCAGCAAGCATGCGGTGGTGAGCTTGACGGAGAGCCTGTACCAGGATCTGCGCCTTGTGACAGACCAGGTGCATTGCAGCGTGCTATGTCCTTACTTTGTGCCGACAGGTATCGCAGACAGCGAACGCAACCGCCCTGATGCACCCGATGCTGCTGCACTGACGCCAAGCCAGAAGCTCGCGCGGGACATGATGAAAAAAGCAGTGAGCTCCGGCAAGGTGACAGCCCGGGACATTGCCAGCAAGGTATTTGCCGCCATGGCTGATAACCAGTTCTACATCTTCAGCCACCCCCATGCCCTCGATGGGGTGCAAACGCGCATGGAAGATATTCTGGAGTTGCGCAATCCCACCGATGCCTTTGCCAGCCGTCCGGAGCTGGGGAAGCAGATGCGTCAGGCGCTGCGTGACGCAGTGCTGGATTGAAGCACCAGATTGGCTGCTTGCTGCAGCAAGCATGGGCATACAAATTGCATGGAAGCGGGCCTTCCATGCAAACGGATAATCCCGCGTGGAAGTTTTTATTACTCGCGCTGCTGCTTCTTTTTTTGAAATTTCTGCGAAAGCTCCCCCTGGAATTACTTTCTGCATGAACTGCTTTACAGAAGCGCAACATTAGGGCGCGAGAATGTGTCAGTTTTGCCCATCAATAACAAGTTCTCATGACCCCAGCACATGCCAGCCCTCCAGCCAGAAATCGCTTGTCTCGCACCTTTGCTGCACCGCATCGGCAGCATTTGAACACCGGAGGTCTTGCGGCAGTCATGCTGGCGGTGACCCTGCTTGCAGGCTGCGCCAAAGAGTCAGAAGCACCTGCCGCACAGGCGCAGGCTGTGGCACCTGAAGTGGGTGTGGTCGTGCTGCAAAAGCAAAGCCAGCAGCTCGATACCACCTTGCCAGGTCGCACTGCAGCCTTTCTGAGCGCAGAAGTGCGCCCGCAGGTCAGCGGCATTGTGCAAAAGCGTCTGTTTACCGAAGGGGCCATGGTCAAGCAGGGACAGCCGCTGTACCAGCTGGACGCAGCGAGCCTGAAGGCTGCGGAAACCAGCGCGGAAGCAGCGCTGGCCAAGGCGCAGGCCAATTTGCAGACGGCAGAAGCCACGGCACGCCGCAATGCGGAGCTGGTCAAGATCAAGGCCATCAGCGAACAGGCCTTTGAGCAGAGCGAAGCCGCAGCCAAGCAGGCCAAGGCCGATGTGGCCGTGGCCAAGGCAGCGCTGGACAATGCGCGCATCAATCTGCGCTACAGCCGCATTGAAGCGCCGATTGCGGGGCGCATCAGCATCTCCAATGTGACGCCCGGCGCGCTGGTGACCGCCAACCAGACCACGCCGCTGACCGAGATCGTGCAGATGGACCCCATGTATGTGGACTTCACCCAGTCCACGGCCGATTTGCTGCAGCTGCGCAATGACTGGGCATCGGGCCGCTACCAGAAGGTCGATGGTGATCAGATTCCCGTGCGCATTCAGCTCGAGGATGGCAGCACCTACGCGCACGAAGGCAAGCTGGCTTTCTCCGGCATGATCGTCAACTCCACCATGGGCACAGTGACCCTGCGTGCCGTTGTACCCAATCCTGATGGGGTGCTCATGCCCGGCATGTTCGTGCAGGCACAGCTGCCCACAGGGCTGGCACCGGAAGCCATTCTGGTGCCCCAGCGCTCGGTTACACGCGATCTGACCGGTCGTGCACATGTCATGGTGGTCAATGCCGACGGCAAGGTGGAGCGCCGGGCGGTGGAGCTGGGCCGTGCTATTGGTACCAACTGGTTGCTCGACAAGGGTCTGGAAGCCGGTGAGCGTGTGATCGTGGATGGCTTTCAGCGCATCAAGCCCGGGGATACGGCCAGGGTGGTCGAGGTGGATTCGAACGCGAAGTCGGGAGGCAAGTCGGTAGACCCACAAGCCGCTGCTGCTGCCCTGCGTGCAGCCGCTCAGCCCAAGTAAGACAGAAGGGCTGCAGTTTATGGCACAGTTTTTTATCAATCGACCCATTTTTGCCTGGGTCATTGCCATCGTCATCATGCTGGCGGGGGCACTGTCCATCTTTACCCTGCCGCTTGAGCAGTACCCGGACATTGCACCACCGCGCGTGACCATCACGGCGCAGTACACCGGCGCTTCGGCCGAGACGGTGGAGAACTCCGTCACCCAGATCATTGAGCAGCAGCTCAAGGGCATCGACAACATGCTCTACATGAGCTCTACGTCGGATGCTTCGGGCCGCTCGCGCACCACGCTGACCTTTGCGCCCGGCACGGACATTGACGTGGCCCAGGTGCAGGTGCAGAACAAGCTGCAGGCGGCCATGAACCGCCTGCCCGATGCCGTCAAAAGCCGCGGCGTGTTCGTGAACAAGGGCGGTCAGGACTTTCTGGTCACCTACAGCTTCTATTCCACCGACCCTGCGATGACGCAGGTGGATATTGGCGACTACCTGAACTCCAACATCGTGGACATCATTGGTCGTATCGATGGCGTGGGGGATGTGAACGTGTTCGGCACCAGCTACGCGATGCGTATCTGGATGGACCCGGCGCTGATGCAAAAGTACGGGCTGATGCCGTCCGACCTGATCACTGCACTGAATGCGCAGAATGCCCAGGTTTCGGCGGGTCAGCTGGGCGCACTGCCGGCAGTCGAGGGCCAGCAGCTCAACGCCACGATCACGGCGCGTACCAAGCTGCAGACGGTGGAACAGTTTGAAGATGTGGTGCTCAAGGCCTCGCCCGATGGCTCGGTTGTGACCATCAAGGACGTGGCACGTGTGGAGCTGGGGGCCGACAACCTGACCGTCAAAGCCAAGCTCAATGGCATGGAGGGTGCAGGTCTTGGCATTGTGCTGGCCGATGGTGCCAATGCCATGGATGTGGCAGATGCCGTTTCCAGCAAGCTGGCAGAACTCAAGCCCTTTTTCCCCAATGAGATTGACTACTTTGTGAGTTCGGACTCCACACCCTTTGTGCGTGCTTCCATCCACGAAGTGGTCAAGGCACTGGGCGAGGCCATGGTGCTGGTGGTGATCGTGATGTTCATCTTCCTGCAGAACTTCCGCGCCACCCTGATTCCTGCGATTGCCGTGCCTGTGGTGCTGCTTGGCACCTTTGGTGTGCTGGCTGTTGCAGGGTATTCCATCAATACGCTGACCATGTTTGCCATGGTGCTGGCCATTGGCCTGCTGGTGGACGACGCCATTGTGGTGGTGGAAAACGTCGAGCGTGTGATGCACGAAACCGGTTTGTCGCCCAAAGAGGCGACACGCCAGTCCATGCGCGAGATCACCTCGGCACTGGTGGGTATTGGCGTGACCCTGTCTGCCGTGTTTGTGCCCATGGCGTTCTTTGGTGGTTCGACCGGCGTGATCTACCGCCAGTTCTCCATCACCATCGTGGCGGCCATGGCGTTTTCGGTGTTCGTGGCGCTGACGCTCACGCCCGCACTGTGCGCGACCATCTTGAAAGCGCCCTCTAATCACGGTGGTGAGAAGATGGTGCGCCGCGGCCTGCTGGGCATCAATGACCGGTTCTTCCGCTGGTTCAACCACCACTTTGACGCCACCGCCGTGCGTTACCAGAGTGCAGTGGCCTGGTCGCTGCGCCGTGCCAAGCGCATGATGTTGATTTTTCTGGTGATTCTGGCTGCGGTGTGGTTGCTCATCACGCGCTTGCCCACCTCCTTCCTGCCGGATGAAGACCAGGGCTTTGTCTATGTGAACGTGAATCTGCCCGCTGGCGCGGCCGATACCCGCCTGCAGGAAGTGCTGGATCAGGTGCGCGAATACTTTGCGCAGCAGCCCGATGTGGTCAGTTTCAACCAGGTGTCTGGTTTGAGTGGCGACCAGAGCTCGGCGCGCGGTTTTGTGCGTCTCAAGCCCTGGGAAGCCCGTCCATTGCCCTCACAGGGTGCTGGCGCCTTTGCCCACCGTGCGACACAGGAGCTGTCAGCCAAGATCCGCGATGCGCGCATTTTTGTGATGCTGCCGCCTGCCGTGCGTGGTCTGGGCTCGAATGCAGGCTTCAACTTCATGCTCAAGGACCTGAATGGTCTGGGGCATGACGCCTTGCTGGCCGCCAAGGACAAGTTCATTGCCGAAGCGCGCAAGCACCCTGAACTGGCCAGTGTGCGTACCAACAATCTGGACGATGCCACGGAACTGCGTCTGGACATTGATGACCGCAAGGCCGCGGCGCTGAACCTGTCGTACAGCGACATCAACAGCGTGCTCTCCAGCGCCATGGGTGGCACCTATGTGAACGACTTCCTGAACAACGGCCGTGTCAAGCGCGTCTACATTCAGGGCGACGCGCCGCACCGCATGCTGCCACAGGACATTGCCAAGTGGACGGTGCGCAACAAGAACGGCGAGATGGTGCCCTTCAGCGCTTTCTCCACAACCTACTGGGCCTATGGCTCACCCCAGCTGCTGCGCTACAACGGCTCGCCTGCCTTTGAAATGGTGGGCAATGCCGCTCCCGGTGTGAGTTCGGGCGTGGCCATGAAGATCGTGGAGGACATCCTCCAGGACATGCCACCCGGCATTGGCTATGAGTGGACAGGTGCTTCGCTGCAGGAGCGCCAGTCGGGTGCACAGGCACCATTGCTGTACGCGATTTCCATCCTGTTTGTGTTCCTGTGCCTGGCCGCGCTATACGAAAGCTGGACCGTGCCACTGTCTGTGATGCTGGCCGTGCCGCTGGGTGTGGTCGGTGCCTTGCTGGCGACCTACACACGCGGTCTGACCAACGACGTGTACTTCCAGGTGGGCCTGCTGACCACGGTGGGTCTGGCCTCCAAGAATGCCATTCTGATTGTGGAGTTTGCCGTGCAGCTGCAGGAGCAGGGCAAGAACCTGTTTGATGCCACGGTGGAGGCAGTGCGCATGCGTTTGCGCCCCATCCTGATGACTTCGCTGGCCTTTGGTTTTGGTGTGATTCCGCTGGCATTGGGTACCGGCGCAGGTGCAGGTGGCCGCAACTCCATCGGTACTGCCGTTCTGGGTGGTACGGTGGCATCCACCGTGCTGGGGCTGTTCATGGTGCCCGTGTTCTTCCTGCTGATTCGCAGCTGGTTCAAGAGCCGCTCGCGCAACGATGACACCCCCACCAACACACAGGAACACGCCGCATGATGAAGACAATGACCTTGCGGCCCGTGGTGGCCGCTGCCCTGGCAGCCGTATGGCTGTCTGCCTGCAACCTCGCTCCCAAGTATGAGCAGCCCGCGCTGGCAGTGCCGGACAGCATCGCTGCCGGAGCGGCACGCAGCATTGAAGCCAGCGCGAGTGCGCTGGACACCGCCCAGGCGCAGGCCTGGATTGCCAACCCGCAGCTGCGCCAGGTGGTGGCGCTGGCCTTGAGCCATAACCGCGACCTGCGCGTGGCCGTTGCAAACATGGAGAAAGCACGCGCCCAGTACGGCATTACCCGTGCAGATCTGCTGCCCAGTGTGACGGCACAGGCACAGGGCACACGCAGCCGCAACAGTGCGGACTTGAGCAACGGTCAATCCACGGTGAGCGAGCAGTTCACCGCACAGCTGGGCTTTGCCAGCTATGAGATTGATTTCTGGGGCCGTATTCGCAACCTGAGTGAAGCAG
>JAEZZU010000213.1 GCA_023418355.1 Pseudomonadota bacterium
GGGTGCGGCAGCAATCATGCCCGCCACCTGAAAGAACACACTCAGGCGGTCCTGTGTGCCAGCCACCAGCGGAGCGGCGGCTGAGCCACGGCTGAACACAATCTGCCCGGTCTGCGCATCAAAGGTGGTGCTGTATTCCTTGCGGCCACGGTCGATGAAGATTTCCGGCTCCAGGCCCTGGAGCACTATGCTGCCCACACTGGCCTGGCGACGAATGCCCACCAGTGGCACCTGCACCTGCTGAGAGGCTTCGTAACGCTGGCCTTGGGGCAGCCAGTCCATCTGCGCCTTGGTCTGGTAAGGCAGGTTCTTGTACTTGCCCTGCACCGCAAACTCCATGCGCGCAGCAGCCGGCGCCTTCCAGCCCCATGGGCCCTGCACCAGCTGCCCCTGGGCATTGCGCACTTCAATCGGCGATCCAGATGCAGCAGGCTGGGCACTGGCCGTGAACGCGCAGATGGTGAGCAGGCCTGCAGCAGCCAGCGTGCGGGTGTGCTTGGCAGTGCATACGGCAGGCACCAGAGAACGTAATGGCATGGGCGAACCTTAGAATTTGTGGGATACACCGCGAGGGTCGCTTGTTGTGCCACCCTCGCATTCCAGTCTTTCCATTGTGGCAGCAGCGCCCGGCAGCTGCTGCCCATGCCCCCATATTCTCCTTCCATGAAACTTGCTACCTATAGAGACGGTTCCCGCGACGGACAGCTGGTTGTGGTCTCACGCGACCTGCGTTTTGCACATTACGCCACGGGCATCGCATCACGCCTGCAGCAGGTGCTGGATGACTGGAGCTTCATGGCCCCACAGCTGCAGGACTTGTACCAGCAGCTCAACAGCGGCCGTGCCCCCCACGCTTTTGCCTTTGACCCCATGCTGTGCATGGCCCCACTGCCCCGTGCCACGCAGTGGGTGGAAGCGGCCGCTTACCCCTCTCACCTGGCGCTGACGCAGCCAGACTGGACACTGAGCACCACCGAGCCCCTGCTGCGCCAGGGCAGCAGCGACCATTTCTTTGGCGCCTGCGACGAAATCGTGATTCCCAGCGCCGCCGTGGGCATTGACTTTGGCGCGGGGCTGGCCGCCATCACCGGCGATCTGCCCATGGGCTGCACGCCCGAGCAGGCACTGTATGGCGTGCGGCTGCTGATGCTGAGCAATACGCTGTGCCTGCGCCAGCTGATGCCCGAAGCACAAGGCATGGCGCTGGCCCATCTGCCCTGCTGGCCCGGCACAGGCATGAGCCCCGTGGCTGTGACGGTGGACGAACTGGGCGACGCCTGGCGCGGTGGCCGCGTACAGCTGCCCCTGCACAGCAGCTGCAATGGCCGCAAGCTGGGCATGTGCGATGCCGGGCAGGACATGGCGTTTCACTTCGGCCAGCTGATTGCCCAGGTGGCCCGAACCCGCTCCATCCACGCTGGCAGCGTGATTGGCACGGGCGTGGTCAGCAATGTGGGCGAGACCACAGGCCGCGGCAAGGACAAGCGTCTGGAGTGGCCCAAGGGCGCACACAGCCTGGCCGAAAAGCGCGCCATGGAGCAGCAGCTGCATGGCAGCGCCAGCACCACCTACCTGCAGTTTGGTGACAACGTGCGCATAGAGATGAAAGCCAGGGACGGCTCCAGCATCTTTGGCGCCATAGACCACACCATCGTGTCCCCACAGGGGGATGGCAGCAGCGATTCATAATGAAATCAGGCTCCAGCGCTTATCCCGCAAGCGCTGGCAGCTATCAATGCAAAAGCAATCGATTGCCCATCAGCGCTTGAGCGACAGATCCATCTCATCCCCATTGCCCTCCAGCATGTGAATGCGCACAGGCACGAAGCCACGAGATGGATCGACCCAGAGCTGTGCGGTTTCCGCCTCTCCCGCCTTGGGCTGACGGTGCAGACGCAAGGTCTGCATGGCTCCGCCCGGGAGTTCCAGCAGCTCTTCACCTTCCACCACAAAGGTCCACATCTGCAGACTGCGTGAACCCAGCACGGGGATTTCGATCCGCACACCCGGCTGGCGCAGCGATGGCATGGCCTGCAGCATGGCGGCCAGCTGCAGGAACACACTCAGCCGGTCCTGCGCCCCCTGCCCTATGCGCACTGCTGGCCGCGCCGGCGTGAAAAGGGCCTCGTCGCTGGCCCAGTCAAAATGCACGGACCGGGTCTTGAAAAACCGGCGGTCGCTAAAGTCCACCGGCTGCAGGCCCTGGTCAGACAGCCACCCGGTGCTGCGCTGCTCCATGGAGCCCAGCAGGAAGGCGCTGATGGACTGGCGCGCCTGGTACTGCGAACCATCCACCTGCCACTCCAGCTCTGCATGGGCGTGGTATTCCTGCTGCTTCACAAATCCATGCACCTTGAAGCGCAGCAGCATGTGCTGTTGCAAGGCAGAGCCATCTTCCGGCAGTGCCAGCATGACTGCCGCGCCCTGCGCATCCCGCACCTGCAGCGCAGGACCTGCGGGCTGCGGTGGCTCGACAGGGGGTGCAGGCAAGGGATCTGCCTCCTGCGGCTGCTCAGACTCCACAGACTCAGCGGGCTGCACGTTGCCCTCGTCTGCAGCGGGCGCTGTGATGGAAGGCAAGGATTCCGGTGGAGGCGACACAACCGGCATGATCCGTTTGCGCGAGGGTAGACGCGGTGATGGTTGTGGTGGTGCTTCGGCAGGCTGGACCTCTGGTGGAATGTCTGGCTTCGACTCTGGCTCGGGCATTGCTACCCAGACAGCCTGCATTGGCTCTGGCGGCTCAGGAGCCAAGGCCAGCACAGGGATCCCCCAGGACACCGGCCCCCAGATCAACCACCAGTGCACCACAGCCACCGCTGCCGCAATGCCTGCCACCGTACGCACACGCATGCTGCTCACATGCTCCTGTGCCAGTGATCAGATGGATTGGCGGCGCTGGTGGGGCAAGACATGGGCCTCAGTACTCGACGACGATCTTGCCAAAGTGCTGGCCGCTTTGCTGGTGGGTGAAGGCTTCCGCCAGCTGCTCCAGCGCATAGCTGCGGTCTATCACAGGCTTCCAAGGCATCAGCTCCAGTGCGCGCACCATGTCCTGCTGCTGCTCGCGGCTGCCCACAATCAACCCCTTGATGCAGACCTGCTTGCTCATCAGTTCGGCAGTAGGAACAGCACCTGCAAAACCCGTCAGCACGCCAATCAGCGCAATATGACCGCCAGCGGCACAGGCGCGAATAGATTGCGGCAAGGTGCCGGGGCCACCGACCTCCACCACAATGTCGGCGCCACGACCTTGTGTGGCCGCCAGCACGGCATCGCCCCAGTCTGGCGTTTCCCGGTAATTGATCACCAGATCTGCGCCCAGCGCACGCAGGCGCTGCGCCTTGTCAGCACTGCTGGTGGTAGCAATGACGCGTGCACCCATGCTTTTGGCCATTTGCAGCGCCAGAATGGAAACGCCGCCCGTACCCAGTACCAGCACCGTGTCCCCGGCCTGAATCTGCCCATCCACCACCAGCGCGCGCCATGCCGTCAGGCCTGCGGTGGTCAGCGTGGCAGCCTGCGCATGCGTCCAGCCCTTTGGAGCGTGGGTAAATGCGGTAGCGGGCAAGGTAATCGCTTCGCGCGCAAAGCCATCAATGCCATCGCCCGGTACGGTACGGAAATGTGTGGGCACCTGCCGGCCGGAGAGCCATTGCGGGAAAAAGGTGGATACCACGGCATCGCCCACCGCGAACTCCGTGACACCCTCTCCCACCGCTGTCACCACGCCTGCACCGTCAGCCATGGGAATGCGCTTGTCTGCCGTCGCACCGGGGCGTGAGCAGACCAGCAGATCGTGATAGTTCAAGGAGGTGGCATGAATGCGCACCTGGATTTCTCCAGCCTGGGGGGCTGCTGCATCCGGCAGCTCTACCAGTTGCAGATGCTGCAGGCCCCCGGGGGCGTTGAGTTGAATGGCTTTCATTGTCTTTCTCCCAAAATCAGGCCGTGCAAAGGCTGTATTCAGCCATGGCGCTCCACTTGCACGGCACAGTCATAAAAGGCGGGCGCCCGGCCCATGTCCGTGAGCTGCTGGTGCGTGAGTTCATTCACATTTGTGCCGTTCATGCCATCCTTGCGCCACCAGATACCCAGCCCCACCACCACGCCAGCACGCGCACGGCCATTGACGCTGGCATGGCACAGATGCTCGCCGCGCGCATTGAACACGCGCACCACATCACCATCGGCAATGCCACGGTCTGCAGCATCCTGCGGATGCATTTCCAGCGTGGGACGGCCTTCGATATGGCGCAGCGTCTTCAGATTCACAAAGGTGGAATTGAGGAAGTTGCGCGCAGGCGGTGAAATCATGGCCAGCGGATGTTCCACGCTGGGCTGCTCGTAGTTGGGCAGATAGTCCGAAACGGCGCTGATGCCCATCTGTTCCAGCGCACTGCTGACAAACTCGCACCTGCCCGATGGGGTGGGGAAGCCACCTTCGGCAAACGGTGCATCCGGCAAATCCTGCTGCGCAAAGCCGTGCATGCGCAAATCTTCAAAGTGGATGCGGCTGCCTTCCAGCGCCTGGCGGCACAGGGCTTCATCGCTGTCCTGAAAATGGGGTGTGGCAAAGGCCGGATCAAAAGCCGCCATGTGCGCCGCCAGTTCACGAAAGATCTGTGCATTGC
This sequence comes from Pseudomonadota bacterium, assembly GCA_023418355.1. Classification (GTDB taxonomy): domain Bacteria; phylum Pseudomonadota; class Gammaproteobacteria; order Burkholderiales; family Burkholderiaceae_C; genus Comamonas. The sequence goes on from JAEZZU010000213.1 coordinate 4,635, forward strand.
TCCTGGCCTGCCCCAGTGGCGCAATCGCTGGCTGGTTCAGCAGCACATCGGTATGGCCGTAACTGCTGTGGATGTCCCAGTGCTCCAGCTGCGTGGTGGCAGGCAGCACATAGTCCGCGTAATCGGCCGTGTCGGTCATGAAGTGCTCTAACACTACGGTGAACAGGTCTTCGCGCGCAAAGCCCTGCACCACCTTGCCGGAATCCGGTGCCACCGCTACCGGGTTGCTGTTGTAGACCACCAGCGCCTCAATCGCAGGCTGCGCCTGCAGCAGCGCATCGCCAATCGTGCTCATATTGATGCTGTGCGGGCGACGCTCGCCCAGCAGCTGCGGCATCTGCAGACGAGCAGCATTCAAGGGGGCATGGGATGAAGAAGACAGCAGCAAGCCACCCGCGCGGTGCCGCCATGCCCCTACCAGTGCTGGCAGACAGGCAATGGCGCGCACGGCATTGCCACCTCCACGCGTGCGCTGCACGCCGTAGTTCAGGCGGATAGCGGCAGGCTGGGTCGTTCCATAGTCACGCGCCAGCTGAACAATCTGCTCCACGGGCAGACCGCAGACCTGGGCGGCACGCTCAGGCGGCCATTGCAGCGCCTTGGCCTTGAGTTGCTCCCAGCCCAGCGTGTGCTGTGCAATGTAGTCATGATCGAGCCAGTCGTTGCGAATCAGCTCGTGCATGAGCGCCAGGGCCAGCGCCGCGTCTGTGCCCGGCAGCAGTTGCAGGTGCTCATGGCACTTGTCCGCCGTCTCGCTTTTACGTGGGTCAATACAGACCAGCTTGGCACCGTTGCGCTTGGCTTCCTGTGCCAGGCGCCAGAAATGCAGATTACTGCCAATGCTGTTGCTGCCCCAGATCAGGATGAGCTTGCTTTCGGCAAAGAACTCCACCCGCATGCCCAGCTTGCCGCCATAGGTGTGCTGCAGCGCCGTGCTGCCGGCACTGGCGCAGATGGTACGGTCCAGCAGACTGGCACCGAGCTGGTGGAAAAAACGCCGGTCCATGCTTTCGCTCTGCACACGCCCCATGGTGCCTGCATAGCTGTAGGGCAGGATGGCTTCGGGATTGCGCTGGGCAATCCCATGCAGACGCTGGGCAATATCGGCCAGGGCCTCCTCCCAGCTCACGGGCACAAACTGGCCACTGCCTTTGGGGCCGCTGCGACGCAAAGGCGTCAGCACGCGCTCGGGGTGATAGGTACGTTCCGTGTACTTGCTGACTTTGGCACACAGCACACCGCCGGTCATGGGGTGCTGTGGGTTGCCTTGTACACGCGTTGCCACGCCATCGACCACGATCGTCATCAAGGCGCAGGTATCAGGGCAATCGTGAGGGCAGGCGCCCAAAACAGTTTTTTCGTTCATTGCAAACCGCCACATCGCAGGCATCGGGCCTTGCATTTAAACATGTACGGAATTGGCCTACAGCGCTCAGCTTGCTGAACCAAGGGCTGTACCGAAGGCGACCGTGCCATGACGGTGCGGTTAGAACGATCGTGCTTTTTTTGACTTTTTTGGCTACACTGCCATCGCACTTAACTATAAGGAGACTTGGTCTATGTCCGGCCTGAATGCGACGTTCGAAGAAGCCGTCAAGAATTCCACCACGCTGAGCGAGCGCCCTGACAACGCCACGCTGCTGAAGATCTATGCCCTGTACAAGCAGGCCACCGAAGGCGATAACGAAGCCAAGAAGCCCAGCTTTACCGACATGGTCGGTCGCGCCAAGTGGGATGCCTGGGAAAAGCTCAAGGGCCAGTCTCAGGATGAAGCCAAGCAGCAGTACATTGACCTGATCAACTCCCTGCGCTGAAACCCTGCTCTTTTGCCGCAATACCCAGCGGCAAAACAAAAAACCCTGCTGAATTTGCATTCAGCAGGGTTTTTAATTTGGTTGCGAGGGCCGGATTTGAACCAACGACCTTTGGGTTATGAGCCCAACGAGCTACCAGACTGCTCCACCTCGCGGTATTTCCAAATTATAGCACAGAATTATTCTGCAGCTTGAGTTTCTTCAGCTTGCTCAACCAGTTGAACGAAAGCCATAGGTGCATTGTCGCCCACGCGGTAGCCCATCTTCAGGATACGGGTGTAGCCGCCAGGACGCTTAGCGTTGCGAGGACCCAGCACGTTGAACAGCTTGGTCACGCTGTCACGGTCACGCAGACGGTCGAATGCCAGACGACGGTTAGCCACGGTGTCCACCTTGGCCAGAGTGATCATGGGCTCGATCACGCGACGCAGTTCCTTAGCCTTAGGAACAGTGGTCTTGATGGCTTCGTGCTCGATCAGAGCGTTCATCAGGTTCTGCAGCAGAGCCTTGCGGTGTGCAGAAGTACGGTTCAGTTTACGCAGGCCATTTCCGTGACGCATGGTGCTTTCCTTTTCA
>JAEZZU010000007.1 GCA_023418355.1 Pseudomonadota bacterium
CCCTGGCTGCACGTGCAGCCAAGATGAACTCCTCCGCGATCCGTGAAATCCTGAAGCTGACTGACCGCCCCGGCATCATCAGCATGGCCGGTGGCCTGCCCTCGCCCGCCAGTTTCCCGATCTCTGCCTTCACCCAAGCTTGCAACACCGTGATGGAGCGTGATGGTGCCGCCGCACTGCAGTACTCCACCACCGAAGGTTTCCCTGCACTGCGTCAGGCGATTGCCGACTTCCTGCCCTGGGATGTGAACCCCGACCAGATCCTGATCACCACCGGCAGCCAGCAGGCGCTGGACCTGATCGGCAAGGTCTTCCTGGACAAGGACAGCCGCATCCTGGTCGAAAAGCCCACCTATCTGGGTGCGCTGCAGGCCTTCACACCGTTTGAACCTCTGCCTGTCGGCGTGAACAGCGATGACGAAGGCATGCTGATCGACGACTTCGCCGCCAAGGTAGGCACGGGTGAGAACAAGGCCCGTCTGGCCTATGTGCTGCCCAACTTCCAGAACCCCACAGGCCGCACCATGACCGAAGAGCGTCGCCAGGCGCTGGTGGAAAAGGCCAAGGAACTGGACATCCCTCTGATCGAAGACAACCCCTACGGTGACCTGTGGTACGAAGGCGAGCCTCCGCTGCCCCTGGCTGCACGCAACCCCGAGGGCGTGATCTACATGGGTTCGTTCTCCAAGGTGCTGGCACCCGGTCTGCGCGTGGGCTTCATCGTCGCGCCCAAGTCGGTCTACGGCAAGCTGACACAGGCCAAGCAGGCCGCTGACCTGCACAGCCCCAGCTTCAACCAGCGCGTGGTCGCAGAAGTCATGAAGGACGGCTTCCTGCACAGCCACATCCCCACCATCCGCGCCATGTACAAGGTACAGCGCGACGTGATGCTGATGGCGCTGGAAACCGAAATGGAAGGTCTGGACGTGACCTGGACACGCCCCGTCGGCGGCATGTTCCTGTGGGTGCGCCTGCCCAAGGGCATGGACGCCCAGGTGCTGCTGGCCGAAGCCGTGGAACGCGGCATGGCCTTTGTGCCCGGTGCGCCTTTCTACGCCGATGAGGCCGAAACCAACACCCTGCGCCTGTCCTATGTGACCGTCTCGCCCGAGCAGATCCGCCAGGGCGTGGCTGCACTGGCCGACGCAATTCGCGCCCTGCAAGCCAAGTAATTGGCTGCGCGGCCTGCGCTACGGCAGCAGGTGGCGTATCGTTCTCAGCGCACAGTCTGCAAAGGCTGTGCGCTTTTTCTTTGGTCTCTGAATACTTCTTCCATGCACAGCTCCAGCCCCATCCAGCGCCCCTTCATGACTGTCGACGTTTTCACCGCCACACCTTACAAGGGCAACCCGGTGGCCGTGGTGCTGGATGCCACAGGGCTGGACACAGCGCAGATGCAGGCCTTCGCGCGCTGGACCAATCTGTCCGAAACCACCTTTGTGCTGCCGCCCAGCGAAGCTGCGCGCGCGCTGGGTGCGGACTACCGCGTGCGCATCTTCACACCAGCCGCTGAAATGCCTTTTGCGGGCCACCCCACGCTGGGCACCTGCCACGCCTGGCTGGCACACGATGGCCAGCCACAGCAGCAGGGACGCATCGTGCAGGAATGCACCAAGGGGCTGATCACCATCGAGCGCACAGCCGATGGTCTGTCCTTCGCCAACCCGGCAACCAGCGCCATTCCATTGCCCGCCAATCTGCATGAAATCTACGCTGCCGTCGGCATCACCACCGAGCAGGTCATCGACGCAGCCTACCTGGACAACGGCCCCCACTGGCTATGCCTGCTGCTGGACAGCCCGGACACCGTGCTGGCGCTCGAGCCGGATCTGGCACGCATCAAGGAACTGGATCACAAGGTGGGCGTAGCAGCGCTCTATCAGGATGGTGACGCTACGCCGCTGATTGGCCGTGCCTGCCGCGAAGCCGAGGCGTTTTCTACCGGCCTGCGCGCTGAGCACGCACCATCGGCCCAGGCGCAACTCGAAGTGCGCGCCTTTTCCACCACGGGCGTGGAAGACCCTGTCACCGGCAGCCTCAACGGCAGTCTGGCGCAATGGCTGCTCAGCCAGGGCCATCTGCAGGCCCCTTACATGGCCAACCAGGGCGCATGCGTGGGCCGCGACGGCTGGGTCTCCATCCGTCAGGATGCCGCAGAGCAAGTCTGGGTGGGCGGCCAGACTGTCACCTGCGTGCAAGGCAGCGTCACGCTGTAAGACCACAGCCTGTGCTGTAGCGCAGGCGACTCCCGGGCTGCCTGTGGTCACCAGGACGACAGCCCGCGCCCATGCGCTTGCCCACAATCCCTGCGCATGGGAACCATCTACCTTGTACGCCACGGCCAGGCGTCTTTCGGGGCCGACAACTATGACCAGCTCAGCGCACTGGGCCTGCAGCAGGCACAGCAGCTGGGGCGCTACTGGCAGGAGCGCGGCATGCGCTTTGATGCGGTCTACACCGGCACGCTGCAGCGACATGTGCAGACGCTGGCGGGCATACAGGACAGCCTGCCCGGCCTGCCTACGGCGCAGCAACTGCCTGCCCTGAATGAGTACGACAGCCACGCGCTGATACGCTGCATACAGGCAGAACCCATAGGCCCTGCTGACACACCGGAAGCATTCAAGGCCCACTTTCGCCTGCTGTGCGATGCACTGGCGCAATGGATGGCAGGCGTCATCTCCCCCGAAGGCATGCCAAGCTGGCAAGCGTTTGCCGATGGGGTGCGCCAGTCGCTGGAGCAGATGCGCCAGCAGCACCATGCAGGCCATGTGCTGGTGGTCAGCAGCGGCGGCCCCATTGCCACGGCCATCAGCTCAGTGCTGAGCACTTCGCCCGAAGTGGCCATTGCCCTCAATATGCGCATCCGCAATACCGCCATTACCGAGCTGAGCATGAGCGCCAAGCGCCTGATGCTGCAAAGCTTCAACGCCCTGAACCATCTGGATGCGACGCCTGAAACACGCGACTGGGCAACGTTTGCCTGAGCCCTCATTGCGCAACAATGCCTGCAGCAAGCAGCCTTTGAGGCAGGGCAAAACGATGGCAAGTCGCGGCTTTGGCTGACCTGCCATGTGCAACGACCTGTCACAGTGAAGGCGCACAATGGTCTTCCTGTCCTGATGGAGACCGTATGCCTTCTCGCTTTGCCCAGGGAGTCCCTGTACCCTTGCCACCCGCTTCCACCCTCGAACGCTGGAACCGCCTGAGTGAAGGTCAGCCATGGGTGTGCCTGCAGCTGTCTGCGCACGACAGCCTGCTCCTGGTCTGTGCACAGCCCGGCATGGGTGCAGCACCTGGTGGCATGTATTTACCACTGGGGCTAGACCTGCTGGTACAGCAGGTGTTTGCGGGCAAGATGCCCAACGAGGCACAGCTGGAACACGGCATCATGCTGGTGGAAGACACCATCATGCCGCTGGCTGCACAGATCCCCGCGCACAGCGTGCTGCTACTGCACGACCCCGTCCTGCGCGAAATGGGGCGCAGTGCCTTGGGCAGCGCACGCGCCACCACCCGCAGTCTGCGCCGCGAGGCGGTGGAAACACTGTTCAACCTGCTGGCCATGCAGGCCGCACATCCATCCGTGCCACACCACGATGTGCCACAGACGCCGCAAGCGGCGGCGGCACTGCTCATCCTGCGTGAAGTGCTGCACCACTGGCAGCTGCCCATGCTGTATCTGGATCAAGCCAACGGCTGAGGCTGCGCACCCACAGTGTCCGCAGGCAGGGCATGAATTTCGGCACACAGCTGCGCCAGGCTGGCGGCTGCGCCCTGCACCAGCGCCTGCCCGCGCGCTGCATCCGCCGCCGCCGCATTGCCGGCCGCACCGCGGGGGTTGTAGTCCTGCATGGCCCAGCCCAGCTTGGCACTTTTGCCATTGCCCAGAATGGGAAAACGCTGGGCACGTAGCTCTGACGTGCTCGCAAAGTTGCGTGCATGTTCCATGCACACCAGCTCCGGGGCCAGGTGCAGCATCATGGAGGTTTCCGTTTCCCCGCCATGCACACCAAAACGGTGCTCATGCGCACTGAAGGCTTCGTTCACCCCGGCTGGCTGCGGCAGATTGAACCAGCTGCTGTGATAGACCAGCAGCCCGCACTGCATGCGCAGCTGGCGCGCCACGATGTCCATGCTGCTCACATTGCCACCGTGGGCATTGAAGATCAGCAGCTTCTTCACCCCGGCGCGTGCCACACAGGCACCCAGCTCCGTCCAGACCGCCAGCAAGGTGGCCGGGGACAGGCTCAGCGTGCCGGCGTAGTCCTGGTGCTCCAGGCTCAGCCCCACCGACTGCGTGGGCAGCACCAGCACCGGCACATCGGCCGCAACCTGCGGCAGTGCGGCATCCACAATGCCTTCCACCAGCGCCGTATCGACCTTGAGCGGCAGGTGCGGCCCATGCTGCTCCACCGCGCCCACGGGCAGAATGGCCACCGTCTGCGCCGCCAGCCCGCTGCGCTGGGCCAGCGCAAAGTCGCGTGCTGACACATCGGCCCAGCGCCTGGAAGGCCATGCCTGCAATGCGGCAGCATCTGCCATATCAGAAGAAAAAGAGGTGGTGTTTGCGCACATGCTGCAATCTTAGGCGCTGTCCGGCAGACTGGGCGCACGATCTGACCACAATCCCTCTATGCCCTCCAGCCCTACCCGTGACCTGACCCAAGGCCCCATTGCCAGCACCCTGGTCGTTTTTGCATTGCCCATCCTCGCAGGCAATGTGCTGCAGTCCCTCAATGGCTCGGTCAACGCCATGTGGATTGGGCACTATCTGGGCGAAGCCGCCATCACCGCCACGGCCAATGCCAACAACATCATGTTCCTGCTCATTGGCCTGGTGTTTGGCGTGGGCATGGCTGCCACCATCCTCGTCGCGCAAAGCATGGGGGCCAAAGATTTGCAGCAGGCCCGCCGTGTCATGGGCAGCAGCGCCACGTTTTTTGGTCTGGCATCGGTAGGCATTGCGGCACTGGGCTACCCGCTGTCACGCCACATTCTGAACTGGATGGGCACGCCAGACGCAGCCTTGCCGCTGGCTGAAAGCTATCTGCGCGTCATCTTTCTGGCCATTCCGCTGCTGTACCTGTTTGCCTTTGTCTCGGCCATTTTGCGCGGTGCAG
>JAEZZU010000042.1 GCA_023418355.1 Pseudomonadota bacterium
CCGCAGACTGGACGGGCACTGGCTCCGTTTTTGACCCTTACAACGGCCAGGCCGATTTGCAGGCCAAAGTACTGCGCCATGTGACCGAAGCTTTTCGCGAAGACCCGGTGCGCATCCTGCGCGTGGCGCGTTTTGCAGCACGTTTTGGCGACTTCAGCGTGCATCCGGACACCCTGCAGCTCATGCGCGAAATGGTCGAGGCAGGAGAGGTGGACCACCTGGTGCCCGAGCGCGTGTGGCAGGAAATCAGCCGCGGGCTGATGGAGTCCACCCCCTCACGCATGTTCGAGGTGCTGCGCGCATGTGGCGCACTGCAAGTGCTGCTGCCGGAGCTGAACCGCCTGTGGGGCGTGCCCCAGCGCGCCGAATACCACCCCGAGGTGGACAGCGGCGTGCACGCCATGCTGGTGCTGGACATGGCCGCACAGCTGGATGCGCCGCTGACGGTTCGCTTTGCCTGCCTGTGCCACGACTTTGGCAAGGGCACCACGCCCGCCGACGTGCTGCCACGCCACATCGGCCATGAGCAGCGCAGCGCCCAGCTGCTCAAGCCCGTGTGCGAACGCTGGCGCGTGCCCAATGACTGTAGAGAACTGGCCGATCTGGTCGCACGCGAGCACGGCAATATCCACCGCAGCCAGGAGTTTGGCGCGGCGGCGCTGATGCGCCTGTACGAGCGCTGCGACGCCATCCGCAAGCCCGAGCGCTTTGCCCAGGCCCTGCTGGCCTGCGAATGCGATGCGCGTGGACGCCTGGGCTTTGAAGATCGCCCCTATCCCCAGCGTGAACGCCTGTGGAACGGTCTGCAGGCGGCACTGCAAGTCGATACCGCCACAGCGGCCAAAGCGGCGGCAGAACAAGGACTCAAGGGCAAGGCGATTGGGGAGGCGGTCAGTGCCGCCCGCACCACTGCATTGCAGAACTTCCTGAATTCCACCTCCTGAGCACGAACCTCTCATGGCATTTCGCAGCCAGTCTCCCACCATCCCCGAGCTGCCCCCAGCGTGGCGCAAACTCACCAGTGCTGCCATTCGCGAACGCGGCATTCACTATTTTCTGGACGATACCGTCACCGCGCTGGAGCCCGAAGACGGCCATGAAGGCCTGTGCTTCACGGTGGAAGGCAGCCTGCCATACAGGGTAGAGCTGGATGTGGAGCATCCGGAGGAGTCCACCTGCACCTGCCCGCATGCAGAGACCGTGTACGTCTGCAAGCACATGGTGGCTGCCTATCTGACGTGGAAATCCGCACAGACACCACAGCCTTCGGAAACCCCTGCAACCACACCTGCGCGCACTCTGTCCCCCAAATTGCAGGAAATGCAGGCAGATATGGACTTTCTGCAGGCACAGTCCATAGCGTCGCTGCAGCACTGGATTGCCGAACAGTGCGACCGCAGTCCGGAATTTGCCCTGCAGCTACGCCTGTGGCGACAGACCGAGCAGGCCAAGCACACCCCCATGACACCTGCACAATGGCGCAGCTTTCTCACCAAGGCCATGCCCCAGAGGCAAGGTCTGTACGGACGTGAGCTCAGCCGCTGGGCTGAACATGCCATGCAGGCGCTGCAAACTTGGGAAGACCTGCTGCCCACACAAGCCGACAGCATTCGCACCGCCTGCACCATTGCCCTGCGCCGCCTGTACAAACTGTGGGAGACAGCCGATGACTCCTACGGCCAGCTCTACGATCTGCATGCCTGGCTGCAGGACATGCTGATGCGCAGCGTGCAAGCCGCACCGCCGCCCGCCAGCTGGCTCAAGGACTGGCTGACGCTGCTGGAAGAAGACCCGCTGGGCAACTGGGACGAGGAAGTCTTTCTGCGCCACGCAGGTACACCACTGCAGCAGGCTTACTGCCGACATGTCGTGGTGCAGTGGGAGGCATGGTGCCAAGCCCCTGCACCTGCCCACCCCCGCCGCAAGGTCTTCGACCCGGACGCATGGGCGCGCTCCCGCAAACGCTATCTGCTGCGCAAGCGCTATCTGTGGGCCATGGAGCAGAGCATGGACGTCAGCGCCCTCATCGTGCTGATGCAGCAGACGGCCCAGACCGATGATGAATGGCTGGATGCCTACCACTTCTGCGAGCGCCATCAGCGCCACCGCGAAGCCATGACCATGGCTCAGCTCGGCGTGCAGCACCACCCGTCCAGCTTCGCCATGCGCCAGGCGCTCCTGGCCTGCTACATGCGTGATGGCTGGGACCAGGAAGCGTTGGCCCTGTCCGAACAGCTGGCGCTGGAGCACTCGCATCGAGGTCCGCAACTGGCGCTGTATCTGCAATGCGCCATGGCCTGCGGCCATACCCGTGAGTCCGCCCGCAGCGCGCTCATTGAAAAGATGTGGGAGCAGGCATCGCCAGGGCCGTACAAGAACATGGGCGATGCCATCCGCTGGCTGCTGCGAGACAACGACTGGGAATATGCGCTGGCCATCATGCAGCGCCCCGGCGCCAGCTGCGAAACCGAAACCCTGTGCCAGCTTGCTGTGCGGCTGCCTGCATCCCACGCCGCGCAGGCCGTCAGCATCTTGCAGCCACTTTTTGATCGCGAAATGCAAAAAGCGTCCAGCCCGTATGCGCAGGCCCTTCGGCTGGTGCAACTGGTGGTGCAACGCATGCCGCAGGCTGATGCACAGACATGGCTGCAGTCACTGCGCCTGACTTACAAGGCCAAGCGCAAGTTCATGGAAGGCCTGCAAGCCATCGCCCTACCTGCTGACTGAGAACTGAGGACTGCCGGCGTCAACCTCGCACTGGTTAACGACCTGAAACCTGATTGCTGCGCTGCAACGTCTGTAGGACAAGGGAATTCCTGCTCCCCTGGAACCGGCAGACGACGGAATATGAGCTTTCCAAGCCTTATTCCGTCATCTGAAAGGAGTGCTGTCATGGTTTATCAACTCCCCGGACAACCCGGTGCACTGCACCAGTACCAAGCCCAGTACGACCACTACATTGGCGGCCAGTGGGTTCCCCCGGCAGGAGGCCAGTACTTTGACGTGGTCACACCCATCACCGGCAAGGTCTACACCCGGGCTGCGCGCGGCACGGCTGCGGATATTGAAAAAGCACTGGATGCCGCCCACGCTGCGGCCGACGCCTGGGGCAAGACCAGCGCCACCGAGCGCGCCAACATACTGCTCAAGATTGCTGACCGCATCGATGCCAACCGCGAGCTGCTGGCCTATGCGGAAACCGTGGACAACGGCAAGGCCATCCGCGAGACGCTGAATGCCGACATTCCCCTGTCGGCCGACCATTTCCGCTACTTTGCCAGCGCCATCCGCACGCAGGAAGGCGGCATCAGCCAGATCGACAACGACACCGTGGCCTACCACTTCCATGAACCACTCGGCGTGGTCGGCCAGATCATTCCGTGGAACTTCCCCATCCTGATGGCTGCGTGGAAGCTGGCACCTGCGCTGGCCGCCGGCAACTGTGTGGTGCTCAAGCCGGCGGAGCAGACACCCATCAGCATCCTGGTGCTGGTGAATCTGATTGGCGACCTGCTGCCGCCCGGCGTGCTCAACATCGTCAACGGCTTTGGCCGCGAGGCTGGCATGCCGCTGGCGCAGAGCAAGCGCATTGCCAAGATTGCCTTCACCGGCTCCACCAGCACGGGCCGCGTGATTGCCCAGGCGGCCGCAAACAGCCTGATTCCCGCCACGCTGGAGCTGGGCGGCAAGTCGCCCAATATCTTCTTTGCCGATGTGATGGACAAGAACGACAGCTTCCTCGACAAGGCCATCGAGGGTCTGGTGCTGTTTGCCTTTAACCAGGGCGAGGTCTGCACCTGCCCCAGTCGCGCACTGATCCATGAATCGATTTACGACAAGTTCATGGAACGCGTGCTGGCACGCGTCAAAGCCATCCAGCATGGCAACCCGCTGGACCCCAACTCCATGATGGGCGCGCAAGCCAGCAAGGAGCAGCTCACCAAAATCCTGTCTTACCTTGATCTGGGCAAACAGGAAGGTGCCGAGGTGCTGATCGGCGGTGCGCAGGCCCAACTGGGTGCAGACTTGGACGGTGGCTACTACGTGCAGCCCACCATCTTCAAGGGCCACAACAAGATGCGCATCTTCCAGGAAGAAATCTTCGGCCCCGTGCTGGCCGTGACCACCTTCAAGACCGAGGAAGAGGCACTGGCCCTGGCCAATGACACGCTCTACGGCCTGGGCGCGGGCGTCTGGAGCCGCAACGGCAATGTGGCCTACCGCATGGGCCGCGGCATCAAGGCCGGGCGCGTGTGGACCAACTGCTACCACCACTATCCAGCCCACGCGGCTTTTGGCGGCTACAAGGAGTCGGGCATCGGCCGCGAGAACCACAAGATGATGCTCAACCACTATCAGCAGACCAAGAATCTGTTGGTGAGCTATTCCGAAACCAAGCTGGGCTTCTTCTGAGACGGCTGTCGTAGCACCCCGGATGCGTCGTTGCGCCCGCTCGCCGTAGCGCTGCTACTGCCTTCGCGAGCGCGCCTCGCCTGCGGGACGCTACGCCATCCTGCTTATGAATGAAATTGGCATCTAGCGCCCATACAGCAAGCCTGAGCAGCTATCTTTTGAGAAGGAGCACACCATGGTCGATCGCGTGATAGCCACGCCTGCCGCGCTGGAGCTGATCGAAGTGCTCAAGGCCAAGCACGGCCAGCGCCTGTTCTTTCACCAGTCCGGCGGCTGCTGCGACAACAGCGCAGCCAACTGCTACATCGAGGGCGAGCTGACCATCGGCCCCGGGGATGTGAAGCTTGGCGAGATTGGCGGGCTGCCGTTTTACATGAGCGCCTCGCAGTTCGAATACTGGAAGCACACCCAGCTCATCATCGACGTGATCGATGGCCACGGCGGCGGCACGCTCTCGCTCGAAGGCCCGGAAGGCAAGGCCTTTCTGACCCGCTCGCGCGTGTTTACAGATGAAGAGTTAACGCAGCTACGCAACGCCGAACACCAGCGTACATAAAGCACCAAAGCTCTGTTGCATCCCTCCGACAGCCGGGCATTTTGAACTCGCACTTTGCATCAAGCGCTTGGACAATCGCTGCATGTCATCGCGCCTATTTCTCACCCTCTGCATTAGCGGTCTTTGCGGCCTAGGTCACGTACACGCTCAACAGGTTTACCGGTGCGAACAAGACGGTAAGGTGAGCTATTCGCACGAGCCCTGCCTCGGTGCACAAGCCATTGATACAACGCCGCCCCAGGGATTGGACAAATGGACTGGCAAAACCAAACGGCACGCAGATGTTCAGAACGACATCTTCCAACGCCAGCTAGCCAATGCTGTGCGCCCGATTACGGGAAAATCTCCTGAAGAGATGAAAATCGCAGGGCGCAGGCAAAAGCTGCCTATGGCCGATCAATTGCAATGCCAATGGCTAGACCAGCGCATACCTGCGCTCGAGAAAGACGTGCAACACACAACAACTCGCAACCAAGCCCAAGCCGATCAAACGCTGTACCAAGCACGCCAAAAGTTTCGCGATCTACGCTGCTGATCACAGCACTTGCTCCCGCACCCAGCGCACAATTTCGCCCGCAGGCATGGCGCCAGAGATGCGTGCGACCTCGTTGCCGTCCTCAAAAATGATCATGGTGGGAATGCTGCGAATGCCATAGGGCGCAGCCACGTGCGGGTAGGCTTCAGTATCGAGCTTGGCAAAGCGCACCTGCGGCTCCAATTGCTGGGCGGCCTGTGCGAAGGCGGGTGCCATCATGCGGCAGGGACCGCACCAGGGCGCCCAGAAGTCCACCACCACGGGCAGGTGGCTGCGGCCTACGTGCTTGGCAAAGCTTTCAGCATCCAGCTGCACGGGCTGGCCCGTGAACAGGGGCTGGTGGCAGCTGCCACAGCTGGGGGCGGCAGACAAATCCGCCGGCGCCACGCGATTGGTTTTGTGGCAGTGGGGGCAGACAACGTGCAGGGGGGCGAGAACAGTCATGGTGCAGACCTTGAAAACAAGTTGCTTCACAGGTGGTGCTGCTTGCCGGGTTTGCAAGTGCGCTGCACGCACTCCTGAAAATGAAGCTTTCAGCGCCTGAATTTGCTTGATTTCAGCATTAAAAATACCTGAAACATTGTAAAAACAAGCGCTGGCAGCTTTGATTTTTAGAGCAGCCAGGCCACCAGCTTGATCAGGCTGAACAGCAGCACCGTGACCAGCACGGCACTGGCAAAGGGCACAAAGAACTGCCGCCCCAGCAAGCGGAAGTTGAAGTCGCCCGGCAGGCGGCCCAGACCGATCTTCTGGATGATGCCTGTGGCGCTGTTGATGAGCACCAGCAGGATGAAGATCAGGAGCATCCAGCGAATCATGGGCGCGTCCTACAGGCGATGGGTGCGGTCGCCACGCACAAAGCCCAGCGCATCCCAGGGCTCCACACCCTTGGCCAAACCGATCACCTTGAACAGCTCGCCCATTTCGTGCTCCATCATCAGCTTCATGGCGGGCACGCGCTCAGTCTGGCTCATGGCGTCCAGCTTGGTTTGCAGTCCGCAGTTGATGAGGAAATGCGCCTGCGTGGTGTAGCCCAGCACCTCAAAGCCGGCATCCTGCGCGGCCACGGCCGTGCCGGTGAAGTTGACGTGGGCGGTGATGTCCTTGAGGCCCACCTTGTCCAGCGGGTCGCTGTCCACCTGGTGCTGATAGTGGCAGACCATGGTGCCCATGTGGCGCTGCGGATGGTAGTACTCGGACTCGCCAAAGCCGTAGTCGATGAAGAAGGCCGCACCACGCGTGAGGCGCTCGCCCAGCGTACGGATAAAGGCTTCGCCCTGGGCGTGAATCTCGGTTTCGTAGTCGTGCTCGCCCTCCACCTCCAGCGGCGGGCGCAGGTCCGTGGGGCGGTTGGCCCAGACCAGCTGACCGTTCTCCACGGCAATGCCACGCTCAAACCACTGGCCGTTGACGCGCGCAATGATTTGCACGGGCATGGCGTCCAGCACCTCGTTGCCCACAATCACGCCCTGCATGCGCTCGGGCAGCTCGCTGGCCCAGACCACCTTGGGGGCGTGCGCCGCCAGACGCTCCTGCTGGCGCGCGCGCAGCGTGCCGGACAGATCAACGATGGTGTAGCGCTCCAGTTCCACGCCCAGGCGCTGCAGCTCATCCAGAATCTGCAGGGCCAGCGCGCCCGTGCCTGCGCCAAACTCCCAGACCTCGCGCGTGCCGGTGCGCTCCATGGCTTCGGCAATCTGCGCCGCTACCAGCTGACCGAACACGGGAGAAATCTCGGGCGCCGTCACAAAGTCGCTGCCGGAATCGGGCAGTGTCCCGAACTTGGCGGTGTCGTTTGCGTAGTAGCCCAGCCCCGGCGTATACAGCGCCAGCGCCATGAAACGGTCAAAGCCAATCCAGCCGCCAGCCTGGGCAATGGCCTTGTCAATGTGCGAGTGCAAGGCACTCGTTAAAATTGCGGGTTCTGTCATCACCCCCCATTGTCTCTTGTTCCATGGCTGTTTCTGAACGAAGCACTCGTTGTGCG
>JAEZZU010000166.1 GCA_023418355.1 Pseudomonadota bacterium
AGTGCCAAGGTCAATAGCGAGGTCGGTGGAAAAGTACCGACGTAAAGCACCGAACATTCAAAAATCCTCTCAGGCACAGCATGCGCTTCGGCCTGCTATCGCCGGGGTGTTGGTTCAACTGAAAAAAGTGGGGAAGCAAAAAGAGGCTTTTTGCACAATCTATGCCATCCATGGATGCTAATTGTGCAAAGCACAGATAATACCGTATCCCCTGTGAATAACTCATGGCGGCGTGTTCTGGATGACAGCTGTTTACATCCAGTTTCGAGCCGCAGAAACACTATGGCACTCACATCCCAAGACATTGACCGCATCGCCAACCTAGCGCGGCTCGAGCTTTCTTCAGAAGAAAGTGAGCGCATGCTATCTCAGTTGAATAGTTTTTTCGGCATTGTCGAAAAGATGCAAGCTGTGGATACCTCGGGTGTGCAGCCGCTGGCCCACCCCGTAGCCGCCATCCAGGACGTGGTGCTGCGCCTGCGCGAAGACGAGGCCTGGGAACCCAATCAGCGTGAAGCCAACATGCAGAACGCCCCTGCGCAAGGCGAGGGTCTGTTCCTCGTTCCCAAGGTCATCGAATAAGCGAACCAGCAGCACCATGAGCAATACCGAACTGCACAATCTGGGCGTGGCCGAGCTGGCTGCCCAGCTCAAGAACAAGCAAATTTCCGCCGTCGAAGCCGCCCAGCATTTTCTGGCCCGCGCCAAGCAGCACCAAAACCTTGGCGCTTTTGTGGCCATCAACGAAGAAGCGACTTTGCAGCAGGCCAAGGCGGCTGACGCCCTGATCGCCGAAGGCAAGGGCGGCCGTCTGGCCGGTGTGCCTATCGCGCACAAGGACATCTTCGTCACCAAGGACTTCCCCACCACCGCCGCCTCCAAGATGCTGGCAGGCTACAAGTCGCCCTTTGACGCGACTGTGGTGACCAAGCTGGCCAACGCTGGCGTGGTGACACTGGGCAAGCTCAACTGCGACGAATTCGCCATGGGCGGCGCCAACGAGAATTCCGCTATTGCCCCCGTGGGCTTTGACGCACCCCAACCCGTGCGCAACCCCTGGAACACCGAGCGCGTGCCCGGTGGCTCCTCCGGTGGCTCGGCAGCTGCCGTAGCCGCCCGTCTGGCCCCCGCCGTGACCGGTACGGACACCGGTGGTTCGATTCGCCAGCCCGCATCCTTCTGCGGCATCACCGGCATCAAGCCCACCTATGGCCGCGCCAGCCGCTACGGCATGATTGCCTTTGCCTCTTCGCTCGACCAGGCCGGCCCCATGGGCCGCAGCGCCGAAGACTGCGCGCTGCTGCTGTCCGAGATGTGCGGCCCCGATCTGGACCGTGACTCCACCAGCCTGGACGTGCCTGCCGAAGACTTCACCGCCAAGCTGAATGACAGCATCGAAGGCCTGCGCATTGGCGTGCCTGCCGAGTTCTTTGGTGAAGGCCTGAGCGCCGACGTGCGCGCCACCGTGGACGCGGCCCTGAAGGAATACGAAAAGCTGGGCGCCAAGCTGGTGCCTATTTCGCTGCCCCGCACCGAGCTGTCCGTGCCCGTGTACTACATCCTGGCACCTGCGGAAGCCTCGTCCAACCTGTCGCGCTTTGATGGCGTGAAGTTCGGCCACCGCGCCAAGGACTTTGCCGACCTGAACGACATGTACAAGAAGACCCGCGCCGAAGGCTTTGGCGATGAGGTCAAGCGCCGCATCATGATCGGTGCCTATGTGCTGTCCGAAGGCTATTACGACGCCTACTACCTGCAGGCCCAGAAGATCCGCCGCATGATTGCCGACGACTTCCAGGCGGCCTTCAAGGAATGCGTCGTGATCGCCGGCCCTGCAGCACCCACCACCGCATGGGCCATTGGCGGCAAGGCCGACCCTGTGTCCAACTACCTGGCTGACGTGTTCACCCTGCCTGCATCGCTGGCGGGTCTGCCCGGCCTGTCCCTGCCTGCCGGTTTTGGCGACGGTGGCATGCCCGTGGGTCTGCAGCTGATCGGCAACTACTTTGCCGAAGGCAAGCTGCTGAACGCGGCGCACCGCTTCCAGCAGGCCACGGACTTCCACCTGCAACGCCCCGCAGGCATTTAAAAACGATAGCTGCCAGCGCTTGATTTATAAGGTTTTTAGAAATAAAACACTTTGAAGCCAAGCAAATACGGGCGCTAGCAGCTTTTCTATTCATAGCAGCAAGGACACATCAGCATCATGACTGCGAAACTGATCAACGGGTACGAAGTCGTTATCGGCTTTGAAACCCACGCCCAACTGGCGACCAACTCCAAAATCTTCAGCCGCGCCAGCACCGCCTTTGGTGCAGAGCCCAACACCCAGGCCTGCGCCGTGGACCTGGCCCTGCCCGGCACCCTGCCCGTGATGAACAAGAAGGCGGTGGAATGCGCTATTAAATTGGGACTGGCCCTCGGCTCCCACATTGCGCCCCGCAGCATTTTTGCGCGCAAGAACTACTTCTACCCTGACCTGCCCAAGGGCTACCAGATCTCCCAGTTCGAGATCCCCGTGGTGCAAGGCGGTGAGGTGAGCTTCTACGTGGGCGACGAACTCAAGACCGTGCGTCTGGTGCGTGCCCACCTGGAAGAAGACGCGGGCAAGTCCGTGCACGACCAGTTCCCCCACGAGTCCGGCATTGACCTGAACCGTGCAGGCACCCCGTTGCTGGAAATCGTGACCGAGCCCGATATCCGCAGCACCGAAGAAGCCGTGGCCTACGCCAAGGAACTGCACAAGATCGTGACCTGGATTGGCATCTGCGACGGCAACATGCAGGAAGGCTCGTTCCGCTGCGACGCCAACGTGTCCGTGCGCAAGCCCGGTGCACCACTGGGC
>JAEZZU010000189.1 GCA_023418355.1 Pseudomonadota bacterium
TCGCAGAACAAACCATCTTTTTCAGGTTTTAAGGTTCTGTAGTTTATAGTTTCGGGTTTTTTAACTTCACCTCTTGACCACTGTCTTATCTTTTCAGGTGAGGCTAATCCAATTCTTATAGATTCAAAATTATTATATTCTATCAAGGAGTCCGCTCCCTTCATTATTTTTTGGAAAGTTTTTTGAGTGCGGCTAATATAACATTGCTATATCGGCAGCACTCTTTTATCTACTTAAAAATCATCTTCATCAATATCTAGATCTAATACAGATGAATCAAGATCATCAAAATCCTCATCTAGCTCATCATTGCTATCTTCTACATCATCTATGTCGTCTATATCATCTATATCATCAACTGAAACTTTACTCATACCATCTAAGTCATCTTCAAATCTTATGTCTTCCATGCTCTCTTGTAACACTGAGTAATCATCGTCAACTGTTTCAATGATTTCCATTTCGTTTTGGTCACTAGTTATTATCTTAACATCAAGCGCCAAGCTTTGTAATTCTTTTATAAGAACCTTGAATGATTCTGGAACTCCTGGTTCTGGTATGTTTTCACCCTTAACAATAGCTTCATAAGTTTTAACTCTACCAGTTACATCATCAGATTTTACAGTTAAGATTTCTTGTAGAGTATGAGCCGCTCCATATGCTTCAAGAGCCCAAACCTCCATCTCACCAAATCTTTGACCACCAAACTGAGCTTTACCACCAAGTGGTTGTTGAGTTACTAGAGAATAAGGTCCTGTTGAACGAGCATGTATTTTATCGTCAACAAGGTGGTGAAGTTTTAACATATACATGTAACCAACTGTAACATCACCATCAAAATAATCACCTGATCTACCATCTCTTAACTTAATTTTACCTGATCTTGGATATCCAGCTAACTCTAATGCATCAAAAATATCTTCTTCTGAAGCACCATCAAAAACTGGAGTAGCAACATGCCATCCAAGCTTTTTAGCAGCTAAACCAAGATGAACCTCAAGAACCTGACCGATGTTCATACGTGAAGGAACTCCTAGCGGATTAAGTACAACTTGTAACGGAGTACCATCTGGTAAATAAGGCATATCTTCTTCTGGCATAATACGAGAAATAACACCCTTATTACCATGGCGACCACACATTTTATCCCCTACGTTAATCTTTCTCTTAGTAGCAATATAAACTCTAACTAATTTGCTAACTCCTGGACTTAACTCATCACCATTTTCTCTTGTAAACACTTTAACATCAACTATGATACCAGTTTCACCATGTGGAACTTTAAGGGAAGTGTCTCTTACTTCTCTTGCCTTTTCACCGAATATTGCACGTAGAAGTCTTTCCTCTGCCGTTAATTCAGTTTCACCCTTTGGTGTAACCTTACCAACTAAAATATCTCCTGAAACAACTTCTGCACCAATTCTTATGATTCCTCTCTCATCTAAGTCTTTAAGAGCATCATCACCAACATTTGGTATATCTCTTGTGATTTCTTCAGGTCCAAGCTTAGTATCTCTAGCTTCTGCCTCATATTCTTCTATATGAACTGATGTTAATACATCATCCATTACTAACTTTTCATTTAGTAATATAGCATCCTCATAGTTGTAACCCTCCCATGTCATGAAGCCAATGAGAAGATTTTTACCTATTGCTATATCTCCATTTTCTGTTGAAGCACCATCAGCAATGATTTGACCTCTTTTAACTTCGTCTCCTCTATTGATTATAGGGCGCTGATTTAAACAAGTTCCTTGATTAGAACGTTTAAATTTCAACAATTGATATTTATCAAGCATTCCGTTATCTTTTCTTTTTACGATTATTTCAGATGATGTAACAGAAACTGCAATTCCATCATTCTTAGCAATAATAACTGCTCCAGAATCTTTAGCAACCTTATACTCCATACCAGTACCTATAATTGGTGCTTCAGTAATCAATAAAGGTACAGCTTGTTTTTGCATGTTTGAACCCATCAGAGCACGGCTGGCATCGTCGTTTTCTAGGAATGGTATCATTGATGTTCCGACAGAAATTACCTGCTTACGAGATACGTCCATGTAATCAACCATCTCCTTCGGAACGATCTCAGGCGCTCCATTTGCCCCTCTAACAACAACACGGCTATGTATAAATCTGCCATTTTCGTCCAAAGGCTCATTTGATTGAGCGATGATCATTTTGTCTTCTATATCAGCTGTCAAATAATCTATTTCATGAGTGATAATTCCGGTTTCTTTGTCAACTCTTCTATATGGAGACTCAAGAAATCCATATTCATTTATACGAGCATAAGTTGCAAGAGATGTAATAAGTCCGATATTTGGACCCTCTGGCGTCTCAATAGGACACATTCTACCATAATGCGAATGATGAACGTCACGAACATCAAAGCTTGCTCTATCTCTCGATAAACCTCCTGGTCCTAATGCAGACATTCTTCTCTTGTTAGTAAGCTCTGCCAATGGATTGGTTTGATCCATAAATTGCGAAAGCTGTGAACTTCCGAAAAACTCCTTAATTGCTGCTGATACAGGTCTAATATTGATTAAAACCTGTGGAGTAACTGCATCAACATCCTGAATAGTCATTCTTTCCTTAACTACTCTTTCCATTCTTGAAAGACCAACTCTTACCTGATTTTGCAAGAGTTCTCCTACAGAACGCAATCTTCTGTTTCCTAAATGGTCAATATCATCTACTTTTCCTATTGACCTAAATAGGTTGAATTGATAATTTACTGAAGCTATCATATCGTCGATTATTATATGCTTTGGACTTAAATGC
>JAEZZU010000191.1 GCA_023418355.1 Pseudomonadota bacterium
TGCAGCTCTCGGGTGTGGGTACGACGCTGTCGGGTATCAACCTGATCGTCACCATCGTCAAGATGCGTGCCCCTGGCATGAATCTGATGAAGATGCCTGTGTTCGTGTGGACATCGCTGTGTACCAACGCGCTGATCGTGGCTTCGTTCCCGATTCTGACAGCCGCGCTGTTCCTGATGACCATGGACCGCTACTTCGGCACACAGTTCTTCACGAACGAGCTGGGCGGCAACCCCATGCTGTACGTGAACCTGATCTGGATCTGGGGTCACCCTGAGGTGTACATCCTGGTGCTGCCTGTGTTCGGTATCTTCTCCGAGATCGTTCCTACCTTCACCAAGAAGCGCCTGTTCGGCTACACCTCCATGGTGTATGCGACCGTGTGTATCACTGTGCTGTCGTGGCTGGTGTGGCTGCACCACTTCTTCACCATGGGTTCCGGTGCAGAGGTCAATAGCTTCTTTGGTATCACCACGATGATCATCTCGATCCCTACGGGCGCGAAGATCTTCAACTGGCTGTTCACCATGTACAAGGGCCGCATCGAGTTCAAGCCACCTATGCTGTGGACCGTGGGCTTCATGTGTACCTTCGCCATCGGCGGTATGACCGGCGTGCTGCTGGCTGTGCCACCTGCTGACTTTGTGCTGCACAACTCGCTGTTCCTGATTGCTCACTTCCACAACGTGATCATCGGTGGCGTGGTGTTCGGTCTGCTGGCTGGTATCAACTTCTGGTTCCCCAAGGCCTTCGGCTACAAGCTCAATGAGTTCTGGGGCAAGGTGTCCTTCTGGTGCTGGCTGGTGGGCTTCTGGATCGCCTTCACACCTCTGTACATCCTGGGTCTGATGGGCGTGACACGTCGCGTGAACCACTTTGAAGACCAGGCACTGCAGATCTGGTTCGTGATTGCTGCCATCGGCGTGGCCATCATCGCCTGCGGTATTGCTGCCTTCATCATTCAGCTGTTCGTGTCTTACCTGCAGCGTAACCAGAACCGTGACGAAAACGGTGATACCTGGGGCCACGGCCGTACGCTGGAATGGGCAACTTCTTCGCCTCCTCCCGTCTACAACTTTGCCAAGACTCCCGTGGTCTACGACGTGGATGCATGGTGGGATATGAAGAAGCACGGCTATCAGCGTCCTCTGAATGGCTTTGAAGACATCCACATGCCTAAGAACACAGGCGCAGGCTTTGTGATCTCCATGATCGCTCTGGTACTGGGCTTTGCGTTGATCTGGCACATCTGGTGGCTGGCTATCGTGTCGTTCGCTGGTTTGATCATTGCTTCGATCGTCCACACGTTCAACTACAACCGCGACTACTACATCCCTGCATCTGAAGTGCAGGCGACGGAAGACGCTCGTACTCAACAGCTTGCACGCCATGTCTAATCACACTATCTCCGCCAGCGCCGCTGGCGCGGTGGGGCAGCGCGAATATCACCTCGCGCACGAACCCCACGCTGAAAACGGTACATCGCTGGGCTTCTGGCTGTACCTGATGAGTGACTGCCTTATCTTTGCAGCACTGTTTGCTACGTACGGCGTGCTGGGTCGCAGCTATGCCGGTGGCCCCACAGGTGCAGAGCTGTTCAGCCTGCCCCTGGTGGCAGTGAACACAGCGTTCCTGCTGATGTCGTCGCTGACCTTTGGTCTGGCAATGCTGCAAAAGCAGCAGAAGAACGTCAGTGGCACCCTGCTGTGGCTGGGTATCACTGGTCTGCTGGGTCTGGCTTTCGTGGGCGTGGAACTCTATGAGTTCGCACACCTGATGCACGAAGGCCTGACACCTTCGACCAGCGCCTTTGGCTCTGCGTTCTTTACTCTGGTGGGCACCCACGGTCTGCACGTGAGCTTCGGCTTGATCTGGCTGGTGGTGCTGATGATCCAAATCAAGCAAAAGGGCTTGATTCACGCCAATGTGCGCCGCATCAACTGCCTGTCGATGTTCTGGCACTTCTTGGACGTGGTGTGGATCGGTGTGTTCACCTTTGTGTATCTGATGGGGGTGCTGTAAATGACTGCACACGAAATCCACGCTGGTCACATCGACCACCACGAAGAGCATGATGACCTGCACGTCACCGCCGGTGACTATGTGAAGGGCTTCATTCTGGCCGTCATCCTGACCGTGATTCCTTTCTGGCTGGTGATGGGCAACGTGATCCAGGATCGCGCCACAGCCGCCATGGTGCTGGGCATTTTTGCTGCAGTACAGGTGGTGGTGCACATGGTGTACTTCCTGCACATGAACGGCAAGCTGCAAGGCGGCTGGACAATGATGTCCACCATCTTCGCCATCGTGTTCGTGATCATTACCCTGGCGGGTACGCTCTGGGTCATGTTCCACATGAACACCAACATGATGCCTCACGCGCATCACCAGCAGGCTCCTGCCGCTGTGGTGGCTCCTGTTGAACAGGCCGCACCTGCAGCAGCTCCTGCTGTGGAAGCAGCGCCTGCTGCAGCCGTGGAAGCTCCCGCCGCTGAACAAGCAGCGCCTGAAGCTCAGCAGCCTGCTGCTGAAGCTGCTCCTGCTGCGGAACACGCTCACGGTAGCAACTAATGACGGTGCAAACCTCGGGAGGGCGCAAGCCCTCTCGCATCACCTTCACGAAGGCGGTGCTCGCTCTGGCGGGCATCGCCCTTTTTTTTACCTTCATCAGTCTGGGTACCTGGCAGGTGCAGCGCCGTGCCTGGAAGCTGGACCTGATTGAGCGTGTGAACCAGCGCGTACACAGCCAGCCCGTAGCCTTGCCGGCGGCAGCCACCTGGCCGCAGATAACACGTGACAGCCATGAGTACCAGGCTGTGCAGGCGCAGGGCCAGTGGATGGAAGGCCGCAGCGTGCTGACGCAGGCCGTGTCCGATCTGGGCGCTGGCTTCTGGTTGCTGACCCCCATGCAGCTGGGCGATGGCACGCAGGTGCTGGTCAACAGGGGCTTTCTGCCTGCAGAGCAGCGCAAGGCTTTTGCCGAGCGCATTGCCAGCGCGCCTGAGGATGCATCGGGTGAGCCGGTCTCTGTCGTGGGCCTGCTACGCATGAGCGAGCCCAAGGGCGGTTTCATGCGGGACAACGCCCCTCAGGAAGACCGCTGGCACTCCCGCGATGTGGAGGCCATTGCGCAGGCCAAGGGGCTGGAGCATGCAGCCCCCTTCTTTATTGATCAGGGCATTCCCGGGCAGGTGACGTCACAGGCCTGGCCACGCGCGGGCCTGACGGTGATCAAGTTCAGCAATACGCACGCCGTCTATGCGCTGACCTGGTATGGCATGGCACTGCTGGTGCTGGTGGCCGCCTGGCTGGTCATGCGCCATGAGCGGCGCAAGCGCGAGGCAGCAAACGCTGTCTGACGGCCTGGCTGGCTCATCGACAAGACCACCTTCGGGTGGTCTTTTTTTGTAGCTATTGAGGCAGGCAGAACGGGCGCTCACGCCATTTTTGGCGGGGAATGTGAAGCTCAGGGCAGCAAAAAGGCCGCAATCTGCGGCCTTTGTTTTTGATAGCTGTCAGCGCTTGCTGGAGAAGCGCTGGAGGCATTTTTTATGCTCAAGCCACGATGTAGTGGTCAATCAGCAGGGCGGCAAATACGCCGCTCAGGTGAATCAGCGAGAAGCGGAAGGTCTTGCGTGCCAGTGCGTCCGAATAGTTCATCCACAGGCGCAGCGCATACCAGCTAAAGCCCAGGCACAGTACAGAGGCTACGACCAGGTACAGCCAGCCGCTCATGCCAAAGATCACGGGCAGCAGGCAGCCTGCAAACAGCACCAGGGTGTAGAGCAGGATCTGCATCTGTGTGTACTTGGGGCCGTGGGTCACGGGCAGCATGGGCAGGCCGGACTTTTTGTAGTCTTCCACGCGGTACAGCGCCAGTGCCCAGAAGTGGGGAGGTGTCCACAGGAAGATGATCAGGAACAGCACCCAGGCTTCCGCGCTCACCTGACCGGTCATGGCCGCCCAGCCCAGCACGGGGGGCATGGCGCCCGAGGCACCACCAATCACGATGTTCTGGGGTGTAGCAGGCTTCAAGACCACGGTGTAGATCACGGCGTATCCAATGAAGGTGGCCAGCGTCAGCCACATGGTCAGCGGGTTGGTGAAGGCCAGCAGGATGGCTGCGCCCACGGTGCAGAGAATGGCCGAGAAGGCCAGTGCCTGCTGGGGTGTCAGCTCGCCCTTGGCGGTGGGGCGCCAGCTGGTGCGCTTCATGCGGGCGTCAATATGGCGCTCCACCAGGCAGTTAAAGGCCGCGGCAGCCGCCGACACCAGCCAGATGCCAAAGCAGGCAATGGCCATATGACCCAGCTGAGCAAAGCTGGGAACACCAGGCACGGCCAGCACCATGCCGATCAGTGCGCAGAACACGATCAGCTGCACCACACGGGGCTTGGTCAGGGCGTAAAACTGGCTCCAGCGGGAGCCTTGGGCATCACTTAAGGTTTGAGCATTCATGCGGAAACTCTCCGAGCGCCTGTAAGCGCTTCTTGTTGGTGGGCAGGGCTGCGGCGTGTAGCCGCCAGCGCCCAGGTCATGACAGTGACCAGGGCAGCAGCACCGCCCGTGTGCAGTACGGCGGCCAGCAGCGGCCAGTCCAGCACCACATTGGACAGGCCGGTAGCGACCTGCAGGGCAATCAGACCCAGCAGCCATTTGCCTTGAGCCTGCAGTACAGGCTGGCGGCGCATGGCGATGGCAACAGCCAGCACGGCGACGACCACCACATAGGCTGCCAGGCGGTGGGCGTAGTGGATGGCCGTCAATGCCGCAAAGCTGATGTGGCTGCCGTCTGACAGCAGGCCCAGCGGACGCCAGAGCTCAAACCCCTGGGCAAAGTCCATGTCAGGCCAGAAGCTGCCATTGCAGTCCGGGAAGGTGGAGCAGGCCAGCACGGCGTAATTGGTGCTGACCCAGCCACCCAGTGCGACCTGCACAAAAATCAGTACGAAGACGGCCCACAGCGCAGTGCGCAGACCGCGTGCAATCGGGGCAGGTTCCTGGCTGCGCACACCCTGCTGGTAGCCCACGGCCTGCACGCACAGCAGCACGAGCAGCACCAGACCACCAAGCAGGTGCAGGGTGACGATGGCGGGGAACAGCTTCATGGTCACGGTGAGGGCACCAAAGGCACCCTGAATCAGCACCCAGACCAGCGTGAAGCTGGCCCATGCGGGGTGACGTGGGCCGTGCTGCGGTGTCTTGCGGTGTTCGCGCCACGCGAGCACGGTGAGCGCAATGATGAGTACGCCGACCGTGGTGGCCAGGTAGCGGTGGATCATCTCGATCCAGGCCTTGCTCAGCGTCACAGGGCCGGTGGGCATGGCCGTTGCTGCGGCATTGATGTGGTGCAGTGCGCCAATGGGGCTGGAGCTGCCGTAGCAGCCGGGCCAGTCGGGGCAGCCCAGGCCGGAATCGGTCAGGCGTGTGAAGGCGCCGAACATGACCAGGTCAAAGGTCAGAAACAGCGTGAGCACGCCCAGCGCGGCCAGATAGCGTGTTGGACCCGCGCCGCGATTGCGACGCCATACCCACAGCAAAGGGGCGAGCGCGATCAGCGCTCCCAGGCCCATGAGCTCGAGCAGCGGCGCAAAATCATATAGAGGCTGTTCGCCCATCAGCACTCCTGAAGCATTGGCTGAAACATGTCCGACAAAGAAAATCAGCCTGTGTGTACACAGGCTGGGCAGCGGGGAGATCGACTCCGTAAGACCTGCAGGCCCCCGTGACATCGCTGGAGTTGGCAGCAGGGGAGATGAACGACTGCGCCTGGCATCACCCGCTCGCGCGGCGGTGGAGGGCATGCATTTTCGGGGCAATCTTTGATCTAGCGCAGATTTTATCTTTTGCCCCCGTCTCTTGCAGGACTGGCGGTCAAAACAGACGGGCTGTGCTTTACGCGCCCTCAAAAAAATGAGCGCCTTGCGTTGATGGAATCAAGCTTTAACAGAGGATTGTTCTGTAAATGCTTGATTTGCAAGCGCTCAACGCTCTGTTTTTAAGAGTCAGGCAGTCTGGTTGGCCTGTGCGAGCAGGTGGGGCAGATCGGCCATGTCGTCAAAGACCATGCTGGCACCTGCCTCCAGCAGCTGCTCGGGCGTGGAGTGGGCATGGACTTTGGGGCAGTAACCCCAGACCGTGGCACCCGCGCGCACACCTGCGGTGAGACCGGGTACGGAGTCTTCAATCACCAGGCAGCGCTCAGGTGCAATCCCCAGCGAAGCGGCAGCGGCCAGGTACACATCGGGCCAGGGCTTGGTGCGTGGCAGATCATGGCCGCTGAACACATGCTCGCCAAAGTAGGCCGACATGCCCACTTTTTCCAGTTGCATGATGACCTTGGGCTTGTCCGCGCCTGAGGCCACGGCAATCTTGCCGCCCAGCTGGGCATGCACCTGGCGCACGGCGTCCACGGCACCGTCAATCGCCACCAGCTCGGCACGCAGGCGCTCATTGCGGCGGGCGTAGAACTCGGCCATCCAGGCATCGGTCAGTGGCTTGCCGGTTTCGGCCTCAATGCGTGCAGTTTCACTGCGCACGGTCTTGCCAATGAAGATGCGCATGCAGTCTTCTTCGGACAGCGCCCAGCCCGATTCATTGAGCATGGCGTGCAGCACGCGGTTGGTGATGAGTTCGCTGTCGACCAGAACGCCGTCACAGTCGAACAAGATGGCTTCAAATTGCATAGCTGATGGCGCTTGGCTGGCAAGCGCTGGAGGTCAAAAAGGCTTAGAACTGGTCGCCGTCCACATAGAACCAGCGCCCGTCTTCAAGGACAAAGCGGCTGCGCTCGTGCAGGCGCACGGCACGGCCTGCGACGCGAAAGCGCGCCACAAACTCGACCTCGGCCGTGGAGTCGCCGGTGGGCTGGAAATCCTTGACCTGCAGGCCCAGCCACTTGGCACCGGGCTCAAAGTCCAGCTCGGCCGGGCGCTGGCTGGCATGCCAGGTAGCCAGCAGATAGGGCGCGCGCTCCAGCACAAAGGCCGTATAGCGCGAGCGCATCAGGTGTTCGGCATCGGGGGCAGGCTGGCGGTCAAAGTGTTCGACAAAACGGCCGCAGCAGTCGGCATAGGCAATGGGTTTGCCCTTGGCGGTGCTGCGTCCGCAGGGGCAGGCGGCGCTGGGCTGCAGGTTCATGGATGCGGCAGGAAAAAATGTTTGCGGGCGATTGTGTGCCAAAAAGTGCACGCCTGCCTGCAGAGCGTTTTATGACGTTGACGTGCACGTCAATAATGTGCGCATGAGCAAAACCACTCCTGCAACCACCACCACGTATTCCATCAGCGATCTGGCCCAGGAATTTGACCTGACCACGCGCGCCATCCGCTTCTACGAAGACATGGGCTTGCTGCAGCCCACGCGCCAGGGCGCAGGTGGCCGCACCCGCGTCTACAGCCCGCGCGACCGCACCCGCCTGCGCCTGATTCTGCGCGGCAAGCGCCTGGGCCTGTCGCTGACGGAAGCGAAGGAAATCATTGACCTGTACGACAGCCCGCGTGACACCACGGTGCAGCTGACCCGGTTTCTGGAAGTGCTGGGCAAGCACCGCCAGCAGATGGAAGAGCGCCTGGAAGACCTGCAGGCCACGCTGGACGAGGTGCGTGCCCAGGAAAAAGAAGCCAAGTCACTTTTGCGAAAGCTGCAGAAAACAAAATCGGCATAATTGACGTTAACGTCAACGGCATAACAAACCCAAGGAGACAGCCATGAGCCAGTTGCCCGGATTGAACTTCCAGCTCGGAGAAGACATTGACGCCCTGCGCGATGCGGTGCGTGAATTTGCGCAAACCGAGATTGCGCCCCGCGCGGCAGAGATTGACCGCACGGACCAGTTTCCCATGGACGTGTGGCAAAAGTTTGGTGAGCTGGGGGTGCTTGGTATCACAGTGCCCGAGCAGTATGGCGGTGCCAATATGGGCTATCTGGCGCACATGGTGGCCATGGAAGAAATCTCGCGTGCCAGCGCATCGGTGGGGCTGAGCTATGGCGCGCACTCCAACCTGTGCGTGAACCAGATCAACCGCAATGGCACAGAAGCGCAAAAGCAGAAATACCTGCCCAAGCTGATTTCGGGCGAGCATGTGGGCGCGCTGGCCATGAGCGAACCCGGCGCAGGCTCGGACGTGATCAGCATGAAGCTCAAGGCCGAAGACAAAGGCGGCTACTACCTGCTCAACGGCAACAAAATGTGGATCACCAATGGGCCAGATGCCGACACGCTGGTGGTCTATGCCAAAACCGAACCAGAAATGGGTGCGCGCGGCGTGACGGCCTTTCTGATCGAAAAGGGCATGAAGGGTTTTTCCATCGCGCAAAAGCTCGACAAGCTGGGCATGCGCGGCAGCCACACGGGCGAGCTGGTGTTTAACAACGTGGAAGTGCCTGCCGAGAACGTGCTGGGCCAGGTCAATGGTGGTGCCAAGGTGCTCATGAGCGGTCTGGACTATGAGCGTGCCGTGCTCACGGGTGGCCCGCTGGGCATCATGCAGGCGGTGATGGACAACGTGGCGCCCTACATCCACGACCGCAAGCAGTTTGGCCAGAGCATTGGCGAGTTCCAGCTGATTCAGGGCAAGGTGGCCGACATGTACACCGTGCTGCAGGCCGGGCGCTCGTTTGCCTACACCGTGGCCAAGAACCTGGACATGCTGGGCACCGAGCACGTGCGCCAGGTGCGCAAGGACTGCGCCAGCGTCATTTTGTGGTGCGCCGAGAAGGCCACGTGGATGGCGGGCGAGGGCATACAAATCTATGGCGGCAATGGGTATATCAACGAGTACCCACTCGGCCGTCTGTGGCGAGATGCGAAACTCTACGAGATTGGCGCTGGCACCAGCGAGATCCGTCGCA
Organism: Pseudomonadota bacterium; assembly: GCA_023418355.1. Classification (GTDB taxonomy): domain Bacteria; phylum Pseudomonadota; class Gammaproteobacteria; order Burkholderiales; family Burkholderiaceae_C; genus Comamonas. Next base: position 8,854 of record JAEZZU010000191.1, read on the forward strand.
TGCTGATTGGCCGCGAACTGTTCGCGGAAACCTGCTGACGGTTCTGGCATGGGCTGCGCCATTTCCCTACCCAAGAAAGGAAACGCCACATGACAACCACATCCATTGAACAGCTCTTTGTCCACAACAAGGAGTGGTCGGAACAAATGGAGCGTGACCGCCCTGGTTTCTTCACTGGCCTGATGGCGCAGCAAAAGCCCAAATACATGTGGATCGGCTGCTCGGACAGCCGTGTGCCCGCGAACCAGATCACAGGCCTGGAGCCCGGCGAAGTGTTCGTGCACCGCAATGTGGCCAACGTGGTCGTGCCCAGTGACCTGAACTGCCTGACCACCATCCAGTACGCCGTGGACCACCTGAAGGTCGAGCACCTGATGGTCGTGGGCCACTACGGCTGCGGCGGTGTGCTGGCTGCGCTGGAAGGCATGCGTCTGGGCCTGGCCGACAACTGGACCCGCCACGTGCGCGATATCCGCGACAAGCACTACGACCTGATCATGGCCACCCCCGTGCAGTACCGCCACGACGTGCTGTGCGAGCTGAACGCCATCGAACAGGTGGTGAATGTGGCGCAGAGCACCGTGATGCAGGATGCCTGGGCACGCGGTCAGAAGGTGGCGCTGCACGGCTGGTGCTACAGCCTCAAGAACGGCCTGATCACCAACCTCGAAATGACCGTGCCCGGCGTGGGCGGCCTGCACGAGGTGTATCTGGCTGCCGTGGAAAAAGTCGCACAACGTAAGCGCGACTGACACACGGCCTGGGAGGAGCGAGAATTTTTGCCATGTTTCCGCAACGACTCGACGCCCCCCAGGCTTATGCCATTGCCCTTGCGATGATGGAGGGCGTGAACCGCCACTACCAGCGGTTTCGCGCCACCTCGCAAGCGGCCAAGGCGCGCTTTGAACAGGCCGACTGGATCGGCCAGCAACGCGCCCAGAGCGAACGCATTGCGTTCTATGACCAGCGTGTCCATGAATGCGTGCAGCAGCTCACCACCGAATTCAACGCTGGCAGTCTGCCCATGGTGGTGTGGCAGCAGGTCAAGCTGCACTACATTGGCCTCATGGTCGGGCATCTGCAGCCCGAACTGGCGGAGACCTTCTTCAACTCCGTCACCACCAAGATCCTGCACCGCACACACTTTCAGAACGATTTCATCTTTGTGCGGCCTGCCGTCAGCACGGAGTATCTGGAAGCGCCGGGCGAGTCGGCCTTTCGTGCGTTTTACCCCGGCAATCTCGATGCCCTGGTGCCCACGCTGCACAGCGTGATCGGGCATTTCCAGCTCAACGCGCGGTTTGAAAACCTGAACCGTGACATCACCCTGCTGGCCGCCCGCATTCGCCAGCGCCTGCAGGGCTTGAGTCTGCGCGCCAACTTTCAGATCCAGGTGCTCAGCAGCCTGTTCTTTCGCAACAAGGGCGCGTACGTGGTGGGCAAGATCATCACGGGCTATACCGAAATTGCACTGGCCATTCCCATCCTGCACGCCAGCAATGGTCGTGGCCTGATCCTGCATGCCGTGCTGATGGACGAAGAGGATCTGCATGGTCTGTTCAGCTTTGCACGCGCCTACTTTCTGGTGGACATGGCCGTGCCCAGCGCCTATGTGCAGTTTCTGCACAGCCTGATGCCGCGCAAGCCGCGCAGCGAAATCTATAGCGCGCTGGGCCTGGCCAAGCAGGGCAAGACATTGTTTTACCGCGACCTGCTGCACCACCTGCGCCACAGCACGGACAAGTTCCGCATTGCGCCCGGTATTCAGGGGCTGGTGATGCTGGTGTTTGATCTGCCGAGCTTTCCCTACGTGTTCAAGCTCATCAAGGACAAGTTCCCCGCGCCCAAGGAGATCACGCGTGAGGAAGTGCAGGCCAAGTACCGCCTGGTCAAGCAGCACGACCGCGTGGGCCGCATGGCGGACACCATGGAGTACAGCCTGGTGGCACTGCCCATGGACCGCTTTGCGCCCGAGCTGCTGCAGGCGCTGCAGACGCAGGCGGGCCAGCACATAGACATCAGTGACCGCGACGGTGACGGGCGCCTGGAAGTCGTGATCGACCACCTCTACATCGAGCGCCGCCTGCTGCCGCTGAACATGTTTCTCAAGGAGTGCATGGATGCCGGGCTGGATAACCCCGGCCCACGTGCCGCGCTGGAGCGCGCCGTGCTCGAGTACGGCAATGCCATCAAGGACCTGGTGGCGGCCAACATCTTCCCCGGTGACATGCTGTGGAAGAACTTTGGCGTCACGCGCGGCGGCAAGGTGGTGTTCTACGACTATGACGAGATCGAATACCTGAGCGAATGCCACTTCCGCAAAGTGCCTGCGCCGCGCAACGAAGAAGAGGAAATGAGCGGCGAAATCTGGTGGCGCGTGGGCCCCAAGGACGTGTTTCCGGAGACCTTTGCCTCGTTTTTGCTGGCCCACCCCGCCGTGCGTGATGTATTCATGCGCTACCACGCGGACTTGCTCGACCCTGAATTCTGGAAGGCCCACCAGGCGCGCATTGCGCAGGGCCATGTGCAGGATGTGTTTCCCTATGACCGCAGCCGGCGTCTGCTGCCGGATGTGGTGCATTAGGACGATGTTTCTGGACGGTTTGGCACAACGATTCACACAACAAGGAGACCTGTATGTCACAACACCAAGACCCCATCGTGATCGTCAGCGCCGCACGCACTCCCATGGGGGCGTTCATGGGCGACTTTGCCGATCTGGCCGCGCATGATCTGGGCGGCGCAGCGATCAAGGCGGCCGTGGAGCGCGCCGGTATTGCGCCTGAGAAGGTCGATGAAGTGCTGTTCGGCAACTGCCTGATGGCAGGGCAGGGCCAGGCACCGGCACGCCAGGCGGGCTTCAAGGGTGGTCTGCCGCAGAGCACAGGTGCTGTGACCCTGTCCAAGATGTGCGGCGCAGGCATGGAAGCCACCATCCTCGCGCACGACCAGCTGGTCGCTGGCAGCCGCGATGTGATGATCGCCGGCGGCATGGAGAGCATGACCAATGCACCCTATCTGCTGAAAAAGGGCCGCGGCGGCTACCGCATGGGCCATGACAAGGTCTATGACCACATGATGCTCGACGGCCTCGAAGACGCCTACGAACCCGGCCGCTCCATGGGCACCTTTGGCGAGGACTGCGCCGCCAAGTACAGCTTCACGCGCGAGCAGCAGGATGCCTTCGCAATTGCCAGCGTGCAGCGCGCGCAGGCTGCCGCACAAAGCGGTGCGTTTGCTGCCGAAATCACCCCCGTCACGGTCAAGACCCGCAAGGGCGAAGTGACGGTGAGCATTGACGAGGGCCCGGCCAAGGCCAAGCTGGACAAGATCAGCAGCCTCAAGCCCGCGTTCAAGAAGGACGGCACCATCACCGCAGCGTCGAGCTCCAGCATCAACGACGGTGCCGCTGCGCTGGTGCTGATGCGCCAGTCCACCGCGCAGCAGCTGGGCTGCAAGCCGCTGGCCAAGATCGTCGCGCACGCCACACATTCACAGGCACCTGAATGGTTCACCACCGCACCCGTAGGTGCTTCGCAAAAGGCGCTGAAGAAAGCGGGCTGGAGCGTGGAAGACGTAGACCTGTGGGAGGTGAACGAAGCCTTTGCCGTGGTGCCCATGGCGCTGATGGCCGAGCTGAATGTACCGCACGACAAGGTCAATGTACACGGCGGTGCCTGCGCGCTGGGCCACCCCATTGGCGCCAGCGGCGCGCGCATCATCGTCACGCTGATCCATGCGCTGCAGCGCCATGGCAAGAAGAAGGGCATGGCCACGCTGTGTATTGGCGGTGGTGAAGGCACGGCCATGGCGATTGAGCTGCTTTAAAAAGCAGAGCTGCCAGTGCTTGCTGTATCTGCGCTGGCAGCCATTTTTTCTGATGGGAGGTAGCGATGACAACGGTATTGGTCATTGGCGCATCACGCGGTATTGGTCGCGGCCTGGTGCAAGCCTGCGTGGAGCGTGGCGACCGTGTCATTGCGACCGTGCGCAAGGCAGATGATGTGCAGGCGTTGCGCGATGAGGGGGCGCAGGTGCTGGTCGTCGATGTGGCGCAGCCCGCCAGCGTGAGCGGTCTGGCCTGGCAGCTTGATGGCGAAGAAATCGATCAGGCATGGTATGTGGCCGGCGCCTGGGATGGCGCCAGCGCTCACACGCCGCCTACGCAGCCCGACTTTGACCGCGTCATGCACACCAATGTGCTGGGTGCCATGCAGGTGCTGCCCCAGGTCATGCCCTGCGTGGAAGCGGTGGGCGGCACCATGGTCTGCATCAGCTCCATGATGTCGCGCCTGTCGCAGGCTGACAGCCGTGCGTGGCTCTACCGCACCAGCAAGGCCGCGCTCAACATGGTCGTGGCCTGCGCCCAGACCCAGTGGCAGGGCGCGCATGTGGTGGCCATGGACCCCGGCTGGGTACAGACCGACATGGGCGGTGAGGGCGCAAGCATCAGCGTAGAGGAATGCGTGCAGGGCATGCTGGCCACCGTGGCACAGCTCGATGAGGCCGACAAGGGCGGCTTTGTGCGCTACGACGGCCACCGCTGGGAAGACTGGTGAAAAACCATAGCTGCTTGCGCTTGAAAAATAAGGATTTCAAATAGATTTATTGCTGAAAACAAGCAATATCAAGCGTTGACAGCTCTCTTTTTTAAGAAAAACAGCAAGGAGACAAGATGCTGCTGAACGAAGACCAACAGATGATCCGCGACGCCGTGCGCAGCTTTGTGCAGGAGCAGATTGCCCCGCACGCCGCACGCTGGGACAAGGAACACCACTTCCCCAAAGATGTGCACCAGGGCCTGGCCGCGCTGGGCTGCTACGGCATCTGCGTGCCCGAGCAATACGGCGGCGCGGGGCTGGACTATGTGAGCCTGGCCGTGGTGCTCGAAGAAATCGCGGCCGGCGATGGCGGCACCAGCACCGTGATCAGCGTGACCAACTGCCCGGTCAATGCCATCCTCATGCGCTATGGCAGCGAGGCGCAGAAGCAGCAGTGGCTCATGCCGCTCGCCAAAGGCGAGATGCTCGGCGCGTTCTGCCTGACCGAGCCGCATGTGGGCTCGGACGCCTCCGCGCTGCGCACCACGGCCACGCGGGATGGCGACGACTATGTGATCCACGGCGTGAAGCAGTTCATCACCAGCGGTCAGAACGCCGATGTGGCGATCGTGATTGCCGTGACGGACAAGGCTGCCGGCAAGAAGGGCATGAGCGCGTTCCTCGTGCCCACGTCCAACCCTGGCTACATCGTCGCGCGGCTGGAAGACAAGCTGGGCCAGCACAGCAGCGATACGGCGCAGATCAACTTTGACCACTGCAGCATTCCGGCGGCAAACCGCATCGGCGCAGAAGGCGAGGGCTACAAGATCGCCCTGTCGGCCCTCGAAGGCGGGCGCATCGGCATTGCCGCGCAAAGCGTGGGCATGGCGCGCGCGGCCTTTGAATGCGCTCTGCAGTACAGCAAGGAGCGCGAGAGCTTTGGCCAGCCCATCTTCCAGCACCAGGCCGTGGGCTTTCGCCTGGCTGATTGCGCCACGCAGATCGAGGCCGCGCGCCAGCTGATCTGGCATGCGGCCAGCCTGCGTGATGCCGGGCAGCCGTGCCTCAAGGAAGCGGCCATGGCCAAGCTGTTTGCCAGCGAAATGGCCGAGCGCGTGTGCAGTGCGGCCATCCAGACGCTGGGTGGTTATGGCGTGGTGAGCGACTTTCCGGTGGAACGCATCTACCGCGATGTGCGCGTGTGCCAGATCTACGAGGGCACGAGCGATGTGCAGAAGATCCTGATCCAGCGCGCGCTGGCCTAGTGTCCTGTCCTGTTAATTTATGGCATTAATCGTGCATGCCAATACGGTATCTTGAGAACGGAGATACCGCTATGAGAACTGGCAGACCAAAGACTCAATTGGTGTTGAGCAATGAAGAGCGG
>JAEZZU010000226.1 GCA_023418355.1 Pseudomonadota bacterium
TCCCGGGATATAGTGACTGAGCATATGCAATTATTGGCCCGTTGTTAAAAACAAAAAATAATATAAAAACTAGTAATAAAACTTTCCAAAATTTCCTTTTCATAATTCATACCCCTCTTTGTAAATACACATGAAAACAGAATTAAAAAAACTGCGTAGTTATACTAAAACTTGCAGTTTTGATGGTATAGCCCAAAAATATTATCTCTGCTTGTCCTAGTTTATGAAATTAGCAGATTATCGAGCTTATTTATTTTATTAATGTCATTTACATCTTAGCATCCAATTTACAATATAAATAGTCATATTAATTAGACTTTAGATTACACAATAGGATGCTTTTCGACAGTCAAACAAATGCCCCAAATATTAAAGTTATCGTCATTACAAATGCTACTGGTTTTCTATGTTTTTGGCAAGTTAAAATCCAAGCATTTCGGAACTTAATTTTCCGAGCACCCCTTTACCATTAATGGGATTTCATGGTAGAGTGAGTCAACCTGTAACTCTGACCTTGAAAAACCAGAAGATGACTGTGGTGTACCAGTCTGTCAACAATTGCACTTGTCAACTTCTCATCATAGAAAATGCCGTTCCATTTGCTGAATTCAAGGTTCGTTGTAATAATCACACTCCTTTTCTCATAGCATTCGGAAATAACCTGAAAAAGTAACTGCGATCCATCTTTTTCAAAGGGGACATAGCCCCATTCGTCGCAGATCAGCAGATCCGTCTTTTCCAGCTGCTTCATAAACCTCTTTAATTCTCCTTTTGCCTTTGCTTCGCTTAATTGATTGACCAATGCTGCGGTACGATAAAATTTTGCCTTCTTCCCTCTGGAACAGGCTGCAACCCCAATGGCTGTTGCCATGTGACTTTTTCCAGTTCCTACAGGTCCATATAGAATTAAATTTTCGAGTCGATCAATAAAAGCTCCTCTCTTTAGTTCTTCAATGCTGATGGCGTTTGGAATTTGTATATCGCCAAATTCATATCCTTCGAATGTCTTGATGACATCAAAACCTGCAGATTTGAGATTCCGGTTTTTCCTGCTCAACTCCCGGTGATCGATCTCCATTTTTAATAGTTGTGCCAGAAAATCGCCAAAATCAGCGGCTTCGATCCTCGAATAGTTCTCATAAATATTCTTTCCAAACCGGAGTTCCTTGCAGTAATGCTTAATTAACGAATCCGTATTCATGACAGCAGTCCTCCCGGTGCAATTAATTCATCATAAACCTTGATGTCCGGTATGTATTTCTTAAGTTCCGGAACTGTTTCCGATAGAGATATTTCTGGTTCCGGCAACGTTCCGGTCGTTAAACGGCAATAAATTGCCCAAACACTGTCTGGATCACTGACACCCAGTTTTATCCCCTCCTCAAAGGCCGAAACAGCCGTATCAAAGCCCGATATTGCTGCCATCTTCGCAACCATCTTTAGCACCTGCTTTTTTTCTTCGTAACCGATCTTGCCCAGGTATTCTCTCAGGATTGACGGCAGTTGATTGTAGAGTTCTGTATACTTTAGTGCCGTCGGTCTTTTGCTCAAAAGCTCAAGATAGGGGAGCCAGTTCATTGATTCCTTCTCTTCGCCATAAAGCCGTCTATGCCTAATGACAGGATTGCAATCTGTATCCAGTATTTCGATATCATAGGCTCCGGCTTTTACAATAACCTGTCGCCCAGCCATATTGGGAGAGGTGGAATAACTTCTGCTATCAAACTTAATCTTCCCATAATTATCGGCTTTTGCAAACTCATGCAGGAATACTTCAAACGGTACTTTAGGAAGCGGAAAGAATTCCTGCCTATCTTCCAGAAACAGATCCTGGATCATTCCATATCCCTTGTAGTGCATCCGATTCATGTCTTGGTCACATTTTAAAAGTAGTTCCTTGTTGTATTCTTTCAAATCCTTAAATTCCGGAACTGGAACAAACAGATTCCGGCGGTGATAGCCTACCTTGTTTTCCACGGAACCTTTTTCATGGCCACTATTTGGGTTGCAGAAGTTACTCGAAAAGCCATAGTGCATCATGAATCTTAAAAAGCCTTTGGTCAAATCACGCTCCCCGTATTCCTTGATTTTCTTTACAGCTGTTGACATATTATCGAACCGGATTGTCGTTGGAATGCCGCCGATGTGCTCAAAGATTGCCTTCATGCCTTCCAGCAGGCATTCTTGGTTTGCACTTTTGAATAATTGTGCATGACCTCCATTGCTATGGGGATAGGATATATTTAAGTAGTATCCGTCATAGGAGACACCGTTCTCGATGAATTGGGCCTCCCCAAAGTCTGCCTGGGCTTCTCCCGGAGGATGCAAAAGTGGGAGGAAGCCGTCCGTACTAATTTGGAGTTCCTGCCGAATTTCCGCAACGAATTTTCTAACCGACCTGTCACTGGCATCAAATTCATCTCCGTATAGCTCTTTTAATCGGTCAAACACTCGCTTAGCTGTATGCTGCTGCTTATGTGGTGCATTTTTATCGTTGATAAGCCATGTTGTGACAATGCTTCGGTATGGGGACAATTTACCTTGCCGCCGCTGCCTCGGACGGATCATATGATTAAAATCCTCTTTTTCAACATATTTCTTGACGGTTTCAAAGTCATGCCCGGTAATTTTAGATATTTTTCTTAAACTCTTCCCTTCAAATTTCTTCATATTTTTGATACGATATATTTGCTCCATTGTTAGCATCCTTTCTATTTCCTCCCTTCAAGTCTCGCAACTAAAAGGGTATTCGATTTTAGGGGTGCCGGCAATGGAGTTTTTCCATTTTATGCGTGGTTTTTTAAGTTCCGGAACGCTCGGTTTTTATTGTACCAAAAACATTTCTAAATCCTTTTTTCATATCCATTACTCATTCTATTGTTTAAGATACCTCTTTTTCAGATTACAATATATTGAAAAACATCATCTAAATTAGTAAATAATATATTTTCTTGTTAAAAAACTACAAACCTAACCGCTGAGTGCAAAATTCTTCGTCCATATTTGCAAAT
>JAEZZU010000233.1 GCA_023418355.1 Pseudomonadota bacterium
TGCTGCGCAAGATGGGCAAGAAGAGCTTCAACCCCGGCAACAAGATGGCCATGGCCATGCTCAACGCCACGAACCCCGACACCATCAACCTGCTGCGCAAGGGCATGGTGGGCGTGGGCTTCAAGGCGCAGCGCCTGGCGTCGGACCTGCTGCACGCCGTGGCCAAGCCCCAGATGAAGCGTCCCCCTGCCACCGTGGGCAAGCCGCCCATCAAGGAGCAGGTGATCCACTTCGTCAACAAGAAGCTGCCCGGCGGCCTGCCCAGCAAGACCGCGCGTGCGCTGCTGGACATCGAGAACAAGGACTACGTGCCCATCATCCGCAACCCGCAGTCCACCCATGCGGATACGGAGGCCGTGTTCTACTTCCCCGGCTGCGGTTCCGAGCGTCTGTACAGCCAGGTCGGCCTGGCTACGCAGGCCATGCTCTGGCATGCCGGCGTGCAGACTGTGCTGCCTCCGGGCTACCTGTGCTGCGGCTATCCGCAGCGCGGCTCGGGCCAGTACGACGTGGCGGACAAGATGATCACGGACAACCGTGTGCTGTTCCACCGCGTGGCCACGACGCTGAACTACCTGGACATCAAGACCGTGGTGGTCAGCTGCGGTACCTGCTATGACCAGCTGCAGGGTTACCACTTCGACAAGATCTTCCCGGGCTGCCGCATCATCGATATCCACGAGTTCCTGCTCGAAAAGGGCATCACCTTGCCAGAAGGCCAGGGCGGCTACCTGTACCACGACCCCTGCCACAGCCCCATGAAGCTGCAGGACCCCATGAAGACCGTCAAGGCTCTGGTGGGCGATCAGGTGCTCAAGAGCGACCGCTGCTGCGGCGAATCCGGCACGCTGGGCGTGACGCGCCCTGACATCTCCACGCAGATCCGTTTCCGCAAGGAGGCCGAGCTGCGCAAGGGTGAAGCCGAACTGCGTGCCAAGGGCGCGGTGGGCGAGAAGGACAACGTCAAGATCCTGACCAGCTGCCCCAGCTGCCTGCAAGGTCTGAGCCGCTACGGCAACGACCTGCAAAACGGCCTGCTGGAAGCGGACTACATCGTGGTCGAGATGGCCAAGCAGATCCTGGGTGAGAACTGGCTGCCCGAGTACGTGCAGCGCGCCAACGCTGGCGGCATTGAACGGGTGCTGCTGTAATGGCTGCAGACCACAACGCTGATTGCGTACTGTGCAAGGAGGCGGGCGGCCTGCCCGTCTGGCAGGGCCAGCAGATGCGTGTGATCCGCGCGCAGGAGGCGGGTTTTCCCGCTTTCTACCGCGTGATCTGGAACGCGCACGTGGCGGAACTGTCTGACCTGTCTGAGGCTGAGCGCAACACCTGCATGGCCGTGGTGGCTGCAGTTGAGCGTGTCATCCGTGCACAGCTCAACCCCACCAAGATCAATCTGGCGGCGCTGGGTAACATGGTGCCCCACCTGCACTGGCACGTCATTGCACGCTATGACTGGGACAGCCACTTCCCGGCCTCCGTCTGGGCAAACCCCTTGCGTGAACGCGATTTGCAACGCGAAGCACAATTGGAGCAAGCGCTTGCCGCCACGGACGCTGCCATTGCACAGGCTCTGGTACGCTGGTCTTAAAAATATGAGCTGCTTGCGCTGATCTTTCCTTGCTTTCAGAGTGTTTTGTATCTGAAATCAAGGAAATACAAGCGCTAGCAGCTATTGTTTTCTAGGTAACTCCCACTATGGCAGATATGCCCATCCCCCAGTCGTTGACCGTGCACGAGGCTTCTCGTGTGCTGGAAATCGGCTACTCCGACGGACAAACCTTCCGCATCCCCTTTGAGCTGATGCGTGTGTACTCGCCTTCTGCCGAAGTGCAGGGCCATGGCCCCGGGCAGGAAGTGCTGCAGACCGGCAAGCGCAATGTGAGCATTGTGAACATCGAGCAGGTCGGCAACTACGCCATCAAGCCTTTCTTCAGCGATGGCCACGAAAGCGGCCTGTACACCTGGAACTATCTGTACGAACTGGGCATCAAGCAGGAAGCGCTGTGGAACGACTATTTCGCACGCCTGCAGGCAGCCGGCGTGGATCGTGACACCCCCATGCCCGAGAAGGCTGGCGGCAGCTGCGGCACAGGCAGCAGCGGTGGTGGCTGTGGCAGCGGCTCCTGCGGCTGCGGCAGCTAAGACCGGCGTCCCTCACCATCTGCACTGATGTATTGCTGTCACAGCTGAAACCCTAGGGTTGGGGCATGGCAGTACTGGGTGCTATATTTAACGTAGCTTGCAAAGCACATTCTTGGCTGCTTTGCACGCTAAAAAATTTTGACTGCAGAGACGGTATGCCCTGCGCTCCTGCGGGGTTGTCGCTGGTGACAGCGCTGCGCTCTGTTTACATTTGAAGCTTATGAGCAGCACACACTTTGGATTCCAGACGGTCGACGAAAGCGAAAAAGCCAAACGCGTACGCGGTGTGTTCGATTCCGTGGCCTCCAAGTACGACGTCATGAACGACCTGATGTCCGCCGGTCTGCACCGCGCCTGGAAGGCCTACACCGTCATGGTGGCCAACCTCAAGGAGGGCGACCAGGTGCTGGACATCGCAGGCGGTACGGGCGACCTGTCCATGGCCTTTTCCAAGAAGGTCGGCACCAGCGGCACCGTGGTGCACACCGACATCAACGAAGCCATGCTGCGCGTGGGCCGTGACCGCCTGATCAACAAAGGCATCGTCCTGCCCACCCTGGTGTGCGACGCTGAAAAGCTGCCCTTCCCCGACAACCACTTCAACCTGGTGAGCGTGGCTTTCGGTCTGCGCAACATGACGCACAAGGATGTGGCGCTCAAGGAAATGAACCGCGTGCTCAAGCCCGGCGGCAAGCTGCTGGTGCTGGAGTTTTCCAAGGTGGCCAAGCCCCTGGAAAAGGCCTACGACTGGTACTCCTTCAACATCCTGCCCAAGATGGGCTCGATGGTGGCAGGCGACCCCGACAGCTACCGCTATCTGGCGGAATCCATCCGCATGCACCCTGGCCAGGAAGCGCTCAAGGCCATGATGCAGGAGGCAGGCTTTGGTCACGTGGACTATCACAACATGTCAGCAGGCATTGTGGCGCTGCACGTGGGTATCAAGTGCTAAGCAGTTGAGGTGTTTCTCATGCAAGCTGTGTTTGTGGGTTTTGGCTAGGGCAAGATTTTTGTAATTGAGTTGGAGATCAAGCGATGAAAAAGGTGTGGGTTTTGACATTGGCGGCGGCATTGATCGTCATGCATCCTCTGGCAGAAGCAAAGCGCATGGGCGGCGGCGGCTCCATTGGCAAGCAGTCCAGCAATGTGATGCAGCGTCAGGCAACACCACCTGCTGCTCCAGCACGCCCTGCACAACAGCAAAACGCGCAGCAAAGCAATGCTGCGGCCAAACCCGCCACACCTGCAGCAGCGCCTGCCAAGAAGCCCTGGGGCGCCATGCTGGGCGGCCTGGCTGCCGGTCTGGGCCTGGCCTGGCTGGCCAATGCGCTGGGCTTTGGTGAAGCCTTTGCCAATATGCTGATGTTCGGTCTGCTGGCACTGGTCATCATGGTGGTGGTCGGCATGATCATGCGTGCCCGCAACCAGAAAAAGCCTGCCGCAGCCACTGCTTCGCCCTTCGCCTTCCAGGGCGCTGGTGCACAGGAATCCACCGACCGTGTGGTGACACCTCCTCAGTACAAGCCCGAGAAAGTCGGCAACGACGCATCGGCCCGTCCCTGGGAGCAAATCCCCGGTGTAGCCGGTGGCTCCATGATTGGTTCGGCCCTGGGTACAGGTGCTGCATCCCACTGGGATGTGCCCGCAGACTTTGATGCCAATGGCTTTGTGGAAGCTGCCAAGCGCAACTTCATCACCTTGCAGGCGGCCTGGGACAAGGGCGATGTGAACACCCTGCGTTCCATGATGACGGACGAGATGCTGTCCGAGATCCGCCAGCAGCTGGAAGCACGCGAGGCTGAAAGCCAGGGCCAGCCCAACCAGACCGATGTGGTCATGATTGATGGCAAGCTGCTGGGCATTGAAGACCTGGGTAATGCCTATATGGCCAGTGTGGAATTCTCCGGCCTCATCCGCGAGGAGCCCTCTGCAGGCCCCAATCCCTTCCGTGAAGTGTGGAACATGACCAAGCCCAAGGACAATTCCACCGGATGGCTGGTCGCGGGTTTACAGGCATTGGGTTAACAAACGCTCGACTTCAGGAATAATCAGGGGACTATGGCATCACAGTCCCCTTTTTCATTTCTGAACGGTTTGGTTGAACGTGCAGCGCAGGCTGTGCAGCCCCCAAGCTGGTTTGTCCACGAAACCCAACAGCGCATCGTCCTGTTTCTCAACCATGTGTTGATGCAGGAGCGCGAAGCCATGGAGCGGCTGGTGCGTCAGAAGGGGCGCGTGGCACGCGTGCAGTGGCGCAACTTCGACATGGCACTGGTCATCACTCCCGCAGGGCTGCTGAACCTGGCAGCCGAAGGTGCCGAGCCCGATCTGCAGCTGGAAATCATGGACAGCAACCCGCTGGCCCTGGCACAGCTGGCGCTGCGCGGTGACAAGCCCTCGCTGCGCATCGAAGGCGACGTGCAGCTGGCCGCAGACATCAACTGGCTGGTCGACAACGTGGAGTGGGATGTGGAAGAAGACCTGGCACGCATCGTTGGTGATGTGCCTGCCCACACCATTGCCAGCCTGGGCCGTACGGTCGCCGGTGCAGTGCGCCAGTTCGTCGGCGGTCGCAAGCCCGTGAGCGACGCAGATCGCCTGCAGCCATGAGCCGCTTCTTTCGAGGCTTCACCATTGTCTGGGTGGTGCTGCGCTATGGGCTGGACGAGCTGGTGCTCTCCAGCTTCAAGCACCCATGGCTGCATGCGCTGCGGCGGGTGCTGACCATTGGGCGCAAGCTCGATGCACCGCGCGGGCAGCGCCTGCGCGAGGCGCTGGAGCAGCTGGGCCCCATCTTCGTCAAGTTTGGTCAGGTGCTGTCTACGCGCAGCGATCTGCTGCCGCCCGATGTGGCTGCAGAGCTGGCTCGACTGCAGGACCGCGTGCCACCGTTTGACACGCAGATTGCCATCGACACCATTGAGCGCAACTTCCGCCGCCCGGTCGATGAAGTCTTTGTGCACTTTGAGCGCACGCCCGTGGCCAGTGCATCGATTGCACAGGTGCACTTTGCCGTGATCCGCGACCGCGAGGGTCACGAGCGCGAAGTGGCCGTCAAGGTGCTTCGCCCCGGCATGAAGAACGTGATCGACAAGGATCTGGCTCTCATGCACATGATGGCCGGCTGGGTCGAAAAGCTCTCGCACGATGGCAAGCGGCTCAAGCCCCGCCAGGTCGTGGCCGAGTTTGACAACTACCTGCACGATGAGCTGGACCTGATCCGCGAAGCCTCGAACGCGGCGCAACTGCGCCGCAACATGGAAGGACTGGACTTGGTGCTGATCCCGGAAATCTTCTGGGATTACTGCCATGCCGAAGTCATGGTGATGGAGCGCATGAAGGGTGTGCCCATCAGCCAGGTCGAGCGCCTGCGCGAAGCGGGGGTGGACATCCCTCAGCTGGCGCGCGATGGGGTGACGCTGTTCTTTACCCAGGTGTTTCGCGACGGCTTTTTCCACGCCGACATGCATCCGGGCAACATCATGGTGAGTCTGGAGCCCGAGAGCTTTGGTCGCTATATCTCGCTGGACTTTGGCATCGTCGGCACGCTCACCGAGTTTGACAAGGAATACCTGGCACAGAACTTCCTGGCGTTCTTCCGCCGCGACTACAAGCGCGTGGCAGCCCTGCACATCGAAAGTGGCTGGGTCCCTGCCACGACCCGTGTGGAAGAGCTGGAAGCGGCCATTCGTGCCGTCTGTGAGCCTTACTTTGACCGGCCGCTGGCCGAGATCTCGCTGGGCATGGTGCTGATGCGCCTGTTCCAGACTTCGCGGCGCTTTCAGGTGGAAATTCAGCCGCAGCTGGTGCTGCTGCAGAAAACCCTGCTCAACATCGAAGGCCTGGGCCGTCAGCTGGACCCCAATCTGGACCTGTGGAGCACGGCCAAGCCGTTTCTGGAAAAGTGGATGCTCGAGCAGATGGGGCCACAGCGCTTCTGGCATGAGCTGCGCGAAGAAGCGCCGCGCTATGCCAAGCTCATTCCTGAACTGCCACGTCTGGTGCATCAGTATCTGCAGCAGAAAAACAATTCGGACCAGCAGGTGGTACAAGAGTTGCTTCGCGAGCAGCGGCGCACCAACCGCTTGCTGCAGGGTCTGGTCTACGGTGGGCTGGGTTTTGTCTTCGGCATGCTGGCGATGCAAATCCTTGCACATCTGAGGTTTTTCTGAAGCTTCGACCGAAGCTATAGCTTTCAGCCAGGGACTGGGCTATCAATAAAGAGAGCGCCTGGCGCTTGTGTTGTCTTGCTTTGAGTGAGTTTTCGCTTTCAAACCAAGGCAGTGCTTGCGCCAGGTGCTCTGCTATTTTTGTGGTCTGAAGCAGACAGCGCCGCATTTTTTTCCATGCAAGCGCTGTGACATGTCCATAATCGCGCCTCAATTTTTTCCATTCACACTTTTTTCATTCCCGGAGGGGCAGCAACCATGCTGATTACCTTTATCGCCGTGTACCTGCTGGTGTCCATCGCCATTGGACTGTACGCAGCGCGTCGCGTAAACAATACGGCGGACTACGCCGTGGCAGGTCGCAACCTGCCGCTGTACATCGTGGTGGCCACGACGTTCGCGACCTGGTTCGGCTCGGAACTGGTGCTGGGCGTGTCTGCGCAGTTTGTGCAGGAAGGCCTGGGCGGTGTGGTGGAAGACCCGTTCGGCGCAGGTTTCTGTCTGATCTTCGTGGGCCTGTTCTTTGCCTACAAGCTCTACAAGAAGAATTTGATCACCATCGGTGACTACTACCGCCTGCGCTACGGCAAGGCGGTGGAGATGCTGTGCTCCTTCATCATCATCTTCAGCTATTTGGGCTGGGTGGCTGCGCAAATAGCTGCGCTGGGCATTGTGTTCAACATGCTCACGGGCGGTGCGCTGTCCATTACGCAGGGCATGATTCTGGGCACCTTCATCGTGCTGATCTACACCTTGTTTGGCGGCATGTGGTCGGTGGCGCTGACCGATCTGATCCAGATGGTGGTGATCTGCGGTGGCCTGATCGTGATTGCCTGGTTTGCTGCGGACCTGGCAGGCGGTGCCGACAAGGTGATCGACTACGCCGTGGCCGAAGGCAAGATGCAGTTCCTGCCCAAGGAGGCTGATGGCAAGACCTGGCTGTTCTTCATCGCCTCTGCCATCACCATGATGCTGGGCTCTATCCCCCAGCAGGACGTGTTCCAGCGCGTGATGTCCTCCAAGGACAGCAATGTGGCACGTCTGGGCCCCATCATTGGCGGCTCACTCTATATTCTGTTTGCCTTCATCCCTATGTTCACGGTGACCGCCGCGGTGCTGGTCATGCCGGAAGTGACGGCTGCGCTGATGGAAGATGACCCCCAGAAGATTCTGCCTACGCTGGTCATGGAGCGCATGCCCTTTGCCGTTCAGATTGCCTTCTTTGGTGCGCTGCTGTCGGCCATTACTTCGACCGCCTCTGCCACCATGCTGGCCCCTTCGACGGCCTTTGTGGAAAACATTCTGCGCAACATCAAGCCTGGCCTGAGCGATGCCCAGACCCTGAAGGCCATGCGTATTTCCGTGGTGGTTTTCACTCTGTGCGTGCTGGTCTATGCCATCACCATGCAGGACAGCTCCATCTATGAAATGGTCTCTGGCGCCTATCAGGTGCCGCTGGTGGGTGCGTTCATCCCGCTGGTGTTCGGCCTGTACTGGAAGGGTGCCACCACCCAGGGTGCCATCGCTGCCGTGGTGATGGGGCTGGGCACCTGGTTGCTGTTCATCGTCGTGCCCGGCTGGTCGGATGCCTTCCCACAACAGCTGGCCGGCCTGATCGGTGCCACCACCGGCATGGTGTTTGGTTCGCTGCTGCCCCAGTGGATGCGCAATACGCAGGCGCACGTCATGCACTACCAGGGCTCTGCCGTGTAAGCCCTGGTCTTTCGCCCATCAAAAAGGAGCTTGAAAAAGCTCCTTTTTTTCTGCCTTCGGGCAGCGCAAGGGGCATGGCGGTGCACAAAAAACAGCAGCCAGCACGGCCGAGACCGTACTGGCTGCCATGGGCGAGAAAAAGGAGCCTTCGCAAAGGCTCCTTTCCCCACCAGAAGGTCAACCGACCTTAGAAGGCGTGGCGCAGACCGATCTGCACGCCGTGCTGCTTGCCGTTGTCGTCAGGGCTGGCTCCAGCGTCAGCCACCAGGCTCATGGTGCCGCCGTTCTTGTTCTTCAGGTACGAGTAGGTGCCGTACAGCGCGGTGCGCTTGGACAGGTTGTGCTCGTAGCCCAGAGCAATCTGGTCAGCCTTGAACTCGGTGGCAGCACCAGGGGTGTGGTACTCGTAGCGGTTGTACGAGGCTTTCACCAGACCTGCTGCGCCCACGGGAGCGGAGGCGCCCAGGGTGTAGGTCTTGTCCTTGTAGTCAGACTGACCAGCGGGCTGGTTGTTGGCCTGGCGATAGGCCGCAGCCACCTTGGCTACGCCAAAGTCATAGGCACCACCCAGCGAGTAGGCGCGCTGACGGATGTTGCTGGTGTCGTAGTCGATGTTGTTTTGCTGCTCAGCAGCAAACGCGGCCGACCATGGACCGTTTTCATAGGTCACGGCAGCGTCGTAGTAGGCCTTGGTCTTCCAGGTGCTGTTGCCCTGTTCACCAAAAGCGTAGTTGGCTGCAAACGTCAGGCCGCCGAAGTTGGGCGAGACATAGGCAATCATGTTGTCCTTGCGTTCGTCGTCACGGTCGTTGTGCAGGGTCCATGCACGCGAACCGCCGATGCCTGCGTGGTTGAACACGTCGTAGCGGTCCATGGCCTTGTAGGCAGCGGTTTCGTCACGGCCCAGATGCACTTCACCGAAGTTCCCCAGCACGCCAACGGTAGCGCGGCGCTTGAAGTCCAGGCCGCTGCCGTTTTCACCGGTACCGGTATCGGCATTGATGCCAGATTCCAGCACAAACTGCGCCTTCAGGCCGCTGCCCAGGTCTTCCTGACCACGAATGCCGAAGTAGCTGTCAGAACTGCCACCGGAGTTCAGGCCGGACCATGTCTTCTTGCCGTCGATCACGGTCACAGCTTCGTCCAGATTGCCATAGAGGTTCACGGACGACTGTGCAAACACAGCGCCGGTGGAAACCATGGCGAGCAAAGGCAGCGAAGCAATGATTTTTTTCTTCATGCGGAACTCCAATCAAAGGGAAATGTACTTACCTAGGGTTAGTACTTGCTTTGGATATAGAGTTCGCCACAACTACAAACTGTTGCCGGAGCTTGCATTTTGTTTGCTTAGCTTTACACAGCTTTGCGGAACTTTTTCAGGGTGGCAGGCATAAAAAAGGCTGCCTCAAGGGCAGCCTCCTGTGCGCAGGGCAATACTGTGGGGCTGAATTACATCAGCAGGTGTTCGCCAGCGTTGTCACCGCCGAGGATGACGTAGTTCACCTTGCGGATGTCCATGAGCTTCTTGCCACCGGAGTAGCTGATGGAGGACTGCACGTCCTGCTGCATCTCGATCAGCGTATCGGCCAGCTTGCCCTTGACGGGTTCCAGAATGCGCTTGCCTTCCACGTGCTTGTATTCGCCCTTGTTGAAGTCGGAAGCCGAGCCGTAGTACTCCTTGTACAGCTGACCGTCCACTTCCACGGTCTTGCCAGGCGACTCTTCATGGCCGGCAAACAGCGAACCAATCATCACCATGGTGGCGCCAAAGCGGATGCTCTTGGCAATGTCACCATGGCTGCGGATGCCGCCGTCGGCAATGATGGGCTTGGTGGCCACGCGGGCACACCACTTCAGGGCCGACAGCTGCCAGCCGCCCGTGCCAAAGCCGGTCTTGAGCTTGGTGATGCATACCTTGCCGGGACCAATGCCCACCTTGGTGGCGTCGGCACCCCAGTTTTCCAGGTCGATCACGGCTTCGGGCGTGCCCACATTGCCGGCGATCACGAAGGCCGCAGGGATCTTGGCCTTCAGGTACTGGATCATGTTCTTCACGCTGTCGGCATGGCCGTGGGCGATGTCGATGGTGATGTATTCAGGGCAGATGCCTTCGGCCACGAAGCGATCTACGGTGTCGTAGTCGGGTTGCTTGACGCCCAGCGAGATCGAGGCGAACAGGCCCTTGGCCTGCATCTGCTTGGTGAATGCCACGTTGTCGATGTCGAAACGGTGCATCACGTAGAAGTAGCCGTTTTCGGCCAGGAAAGTGCAGATCTTCTCGTCCAACACGGTCTTCATGTTGGCGGGTACGACAGGCAGCTTAAAGGTACGGCCACCCAGCTCGACGCTGGTGTCACATTCCGAGCGGCTTTCCACACGGCACTTGCGGGGCAGCAGCAGAATGTTGTCGTAGTCGAAGATTTCCATGATGTTCCAAGCTCCAGAAAAGGTCATGGGTGGGAATCTCACCCACCTCCATTTTTTTCAACAGA